>NZ_JAUBRP010000063.1:29965-39129 GCF_036701935.1 Microcoleus sp. M2_D5
CTTTACAAATCGAGACGTGATTGGCAAGTTTTCTAACGCAGCAGACTTCACAGAAGCACTGGCTGGCTCGGTTGCCTACGATTATGCCGAGACCATCTGGAAAAAGGCTATTTTACCCGTATCCGATTCACCACCTAGATCAGTTGGATTCAAACCCATCAATCCAGATGGCTCGTTAATCAATTGCATCCCACCCGCACACCTATCTCCACTAAGTCCCATTGCTTACTTGCATGATTTGTTGCAGGTATCTTCAGAATCTACCTGCAAAAACCCGCTACCTAAAGATGTCAATCAAAATCAAACCTTAGCAGTTATTCTGGCAGACCATCGGAAATCATGGGATACCCTATTGGCAAGCAAAGCCAATCTGGAAGTTCCACTGCCATTGATTGATATCGTCAATGAATCGCTAGAATACATGGTTGCCAACGATGCGACCTCTGGCGTAATTTATAATACAGCAAATGACACCGTAGGCGGTCATGAATTAACTTCAACAACCAATCCCACAGGTGCCTTTCAACATCACCCAGAGACACTATTCGAGGCATTACCTGAACACTCTACCCCTGCCGTACCGACTGCTGAAAAAACTCCAGCAGAAACTGCTGAACAAACAGCCTACGAAAAATTAAAGAACGATTTCTCCTCGTGCTTGCTCCCCTATTCGCAGCCGTTAGATGTCTCGCGCACTTATCTAGAACAGTTAGGCACAAGTCGCTTTGCTACCATGCGCCGCTTCCGCGAAGAGATTACCGAATTTGTCCTAGACCCCACTAATGAAACTGCTGAATTTCAGAGCCATTTGTGGCGCTATCCGGTTCGGATCGAAACAGCGATCGAGTACCTCAAGATTACGCCAGAAGAATACACAGTATTATTTCAAGACAACATTACGATCGCCCCGCTAAGAGGGCGCGGAAGTCGGGCTGCGGCAGGAAAGACTCAGTTGTACACAGTATACGGTTTTGCCTCGCACGGATCCACAGACAAAACATTATGGACTAATGTTGTTGTGCACATATCTGAGTTTTTAGAACGAACTTGTTTAACTTATTGCGAATTCATTGAATTATGGAAATCTGAGTTTGTCAAATTCGGCTTAAAAAATAACCGACAAGGATTTCCCGATTGTGAACCGTGCTGTTTAGATAAGTACGTCATTGAGTTTCAAGACCCTAAAGACACTGAAGAAGATCTCAAACGGCTGGCAATTTTTATCCGCCTATGGCGCAAATTACAGGCAGTGCCAAACGCCGGATATACATTTACAGAGCTAAGCGATATCTGTAACGTGCTTAAATTGTTTGATGCTGAAAACAACGTCAACCCAGATTTTATCCGGCAGTTGGTCGCTTTTCAGATGTTCCGGGATGATTTCCAACTGAGGCTTACTGATGGTACGCCGCCTGTTGCAAATGCGACTGGTGCTGAGCGGCTCCACTTACTGGCATTTTGGGTTTCAGGGGCAACCAAGTGGAACTGGGCAATAGAACATTTGCTTTACCAAATCCAGCAATATTCTATTCATACCTATCATTGTCGTTGCCGGGAGCCAGAGTTTATCAAATTGCTCATGGACAACCTGAATTCGCTGTCAGCATTAGCAGGTTTTGACCCCAACAACTCTACTGATACCTGGCACGCCCACCCAACCCACACCCTTCGTTTTGCCGAAATCTTGGCAAAAATCTATGCCTCCGAATTTGGTGTTGGTGAATTGCTGTTCCTGTTTACTAATGATGAACATTTGCAAGGCGATGACCCCTTCCCGTTGCAACCTGCTAACGAAGCCAAAGATTCCCCTCTAAGCTTGCCAGATGACGATGAACAGAATTCGCTGTGGATGTTGCGCCAAAAACTGATGGCGGTTGAAGTGAGCACTGAACCGGCCCAACAGTGGACCTGGACGCGCATGGAAACCACTCTGCGAGACGAGTTTGGCTTTTCACCACCACCCGTTAGCAATCATTGGCTTTCACTGGGGCAGCATATCTTCCCATCGGTATTAGTAGATAGCGGTATTGCAGTCAGCACTGCACAGCGACAATACCGAGTCTCCCTGCCACAGCCAACTCCTATTTTGATGTGGAATACACCCCCCGCTGGTCCTTTCCAATATGATTTGACGGCAGAGGAATTGTGGACACAAATTCCCCTCACTGATGAAGCCGTGTTGGCTAAACTCAGCCGTATCCGGCAACTGACAATAGACGAACAAAATGCTGTGCGCGATCTCTACTTTTTACCGCGTGTAGATCTAGCACATTTTGCTTTTATCTTTAATAACTTTGGTGAAGCAGAAGAACAACTGATTCAGGAACCAGATGAAGCCAAACGCTGGGCATGGTTCCAGCAAGAGTTCGATCGCTTTTACCAGCGTTGTCAGATTATTGCTGAACATTTGGCCGCTCATACAGTGGATGCCACCAGTAGTCCCAATCTAGAGGGTACAGATATGGCAAAACTGTTGCTAAAAAACCTCTGGGCTGACGAGAATTTGGCAACCGCGCCTTGGGAAAATGACAACGGTGAAACGCCTCCCGTTACTTGGCGACCACAACCCAATGGCGGGGCATTTGCTGCGTTGTTAGGGCTAACCGGAACAGGAATGTTGGCGGAATACTTCGATTCTTCTCAAACTTTACGCTGGCGCGAATTACGCGGCGGTGTGGATGCTTTCGGCATGGAAGAAAACGCTTGGAATGCGCCGATTCCAACTATCCTGCCGTCAATGAGCTTCACCTTCTCACCAGAGCAAATGCGCTTTGCGGCTATTCGTAATGGGTTTGCTATGGCAAATACCAGCGGTGCAGCGTTAGGCGGGGCTGAACCATTCACCCTTCACTGGAAGGGCTTGTTGCTGATTGAACAGGAAGGTCAATATGGGTTTAGTGCCGGGGCGCCCTCTTTGGTGGGTGAAGTGGCTGATTTTGAGAAAGTCGATCAATCGCATCGTTGGCGTGTGACATTAAAGCGGGGTCAAAAAACCTGGGTGTTGCTCGCCCATGATTGGCCTAGCGAAGAAGCACCAGCCAATTGCTCAAAACCCATTGCGTTGAAAAAGGGCTTTTATGAGCTGAAGATTGAACTGGAACGCAAACCTTTGTTCTTCGATGGTCCGGAAGATGTTTGTCCGCAAACTACGGGTTTTCAGCTTAAGTACAACGGCCCGGATGCTGGCATGGACTGGTTGGCGATACCGTATGACAAACTGTTCCAGCCTCAGAAAAACAATACCTTACAGCATGGTATTAGACGCCTCAGTGGGGCAGCACAGGATTTTCTGGCGACACACTACACCAGTAGTGTGCGCGACATTCGGCGGACTTATCAGCGTGCGTTCAAAGCTATGCTGTTTGTCAGCCACCTCCATCTCTCGACTCAACGGATTTCTGACGGTGGACAGTCGGAACTGGGCTATATCCTTGCCCATCCGGTTAACTTTGCCGGACAGGCATACTATCGCAGTAATGGTGCATTCGTTACGCACAAAGCCAACTTCGATCCGAATTTCTTGCCTGTACTCGACAATTATCTAGCGCCACCTTTAGGACAAGACCAGCGGGTAGCCCCAACGCCTCAACGCCAACAAGCGATGTTTGATTGGTGGGAACGTCTGTTTGACTATACAGTGATGCGGAGGGAAACCGAGCGATCGTCAGAACAACCAGATTGGCTGCTGTTTCATGAATCTGCCGAATTGCATCCAGATAACCCTGCTGATTTAATCCGCCACATTGGGATTGATTTGCGGCACAATACCCTGGTGCTGCAATATTATTCGGCTTTTCCGGTCACGTCTGTAGAATTAGAGGATGATCGCTGGGCAGTACGGGTTTGGCAGTCAGAAAAATGGATTCGGGCATTATTGAAACGGTTTTACCCTAAAGATATCCGCGAAGCTCGACCCGACCTCTGGGCTTCTGATGACCCATCTGTACCGGAAACTGCTTTTGGGACTACAGAATCGGGTAATGCTAACCTGACCCAGTTTTATCGCAATGGTTGCATCGAAAATGGTGAACCACGTCGCTACAAAGAAATTAAACGCTTAAATGACTGGCTGCGCCAACGGGGCCGGGCAGCATTGGTGGCTTACCTGACGCACCTGAACCGGGTGTCCCTTCCCTGGGGCGGGTTTGCCACAGAAGCCAAGCACTTGAGTGAACTGCTGCTGCTCGATGTAGAAGTGGGACTTTGCCAAAAAGCCAGCCGCATTGAAGAAGCCGTCACTGCCATTCACCTGTTTGTTCAGCGTGCCCGACTGGGACTAGAACCTGAATTTATAGTATCGCCGGATTTTGTTTTGGTGTGGGAGCGGCATTTTGCCACATTCCGTGTTTGGGAAGCCTGCAAACGGCGGCTCATTTATAGGGAAAACTGGGTGGAATGGGATGAATTGCAAGCAGCGAAGCAAACAGAAGCATTTCAATTTTTAGAATCTGAACTGCGTAGCGCTGCCCTAACAATGCCAGTACCCGGAGGACTGACTTATTGGAACAGTTCACGTCCACCTACCCACCCAGGGATAACCCTCCTCCAACACCAGGAACCAGCAACCATGCAACTCCTCAACCCCGCACCAGAGGGACTAGGCTTGATGGGCACACCCGATCGCCATGCTCGCCCCAACTGGTTGGCACCTGTGCGTATTGAAAGCAAAGGTGATACTCCACAAGATGGAGGAGAAGGTGGAGAGGGCGGTGATATTCCCGTCCCTAGGCAAAAGCTAGTGGACAATCGTGAACAACAATCTACCGACGCTAACCTACCAATGTGGCTGCAAGCAGCCATCCGATTGGGCACAAAATTTATCAGGGTAGCGGCGGCAGGCATACCGCCAGCGACAACAACCTTTAAACCCAAGTGTGGTACATCAGAATCCTCTGCTTGCTGTAGTGTCTGTGGTAAGGTTCATCCGGCGTTGATGGATGAATATTACTTCTGGATTGAAGAGACGCAATACTACGACGAACAACAGCAAATCGCTGAATGGGGCGCTGTTGCCGACAATCCGCAAGAAAAGATTGTTGGTGATGCACAAACCGACTGGCATCGCCCAGACAAATTACCAGGTTTATTGCACTGGAAAACAAAGCCGATGGTTCACTTGCGTTGGTGTCGGGTTCATAATGGTGAATTTCAGCAACCTCGACAATCCTATGAAGGAGTAAGACTTAACAAGAATGCCAAACCAGAATTGGTCTTTTCAGGACGTACCGGTGATTCACTCTTTTTTGAAATCACAGGTGGCGAAGCACCCGTTGGATTCCCAGCACCACCGCCTCTAGAAACAGAGACCGAACCAGCACCTACTCCTCCCCCTGGTTTCCGGTACGATCTTGCGCTTGACGAAGCGCTTGTTTTGCCACAAATTGTGACACCTCCCATTCCAGATCCGATCGGCGGGTTAGCCGCCTTCCCCTTCTTTGCCTGGTTTGATCCGGGTGCACCCTTATTGCCCCCTTCGATGTTCAGTCCATCCATTGCAGTAGCTGGGCATCTACGAGCACATTGTTGCTTTGAAGCAGCGTTGAAATGGTACGAACTGGTCTATAACCCACTGATCAATGACAATACCTGGCATATTTGCCCACCTGACGACCAGGAAGGTGAGAACCCTGATAATCCAGGAGCTGTTCCGATCGAAGCAGTGGTCATTCAACCCACTGAAGAATGTTGCTGCCCCAGCGATCCGGTTTCTGATGCTGAGTTGAAGGAGCGAGCCATTCTACTGCAATATCTGGATACCCTGATGCAATGGGGTGATGCCCTGATACGAAAAAATACCCCAGAAGCTTTTCAGCAAGCCCGCCTGATTTTCGATACAGCCGCGAAAATTTTGGGAGCTACACCCACAACCGTATTGTTGAACGACAATGCACAAGCTACGTTCACTGTTACAGCCTTTCAATCGGCTTGTGCGCCTATCAATCCGCGACTGATGTGTCTCTATACAAGCGTTAGCGATCGCCTCGCTTTAATTCATACTTGCTTGAACGCAAAGCGACTCAAGAATGGTCGCCCAAACCTCGACATACCCTATTTTGGCAATAGCGAGATTCGGGATTGCTGGAAAACCACCCGAGAAATTTGTACTGACGAAAGTGACTGGTGCTTATCCCAAAGTCCCTACCGCTTTATGGTTTTAGTGCAAAAAGCGCAGGAAATGGCAAGTGATGTGCGTGCCTTTGGTAGTGCTCTACTGGCTGCCTATGAAAAAGGTGATGCAGAGTACCTATCAACCATGCGGACTATGCACGAGCGGCAGTTGCTCAACCTAGCTCTAGAAGTACGGCAACATCAATGGCGAGAGGCAGACTGGCAGGTGCAAGCTTTACAAAAGACCAAGGAAATTGCTCAGACAAACTTGCAATACTACAAAAATTTGATTGCGGTTGGGCTGATTGGTGGAGAATCACAATATGAACCACTGACAATTAGCTCAACCACGACTCGGGCTGCTGGTAACATTGCCGTAGCAATAGGACAGACTTTGAATATCATTCCCGATCCTTTCGTGGGTTTTCCTTCAAACTTCGTCAAATTGCCAATAGGTACAAAATTAAGCGCTATTGTTTCGGCATCTGGCACTATAGCGAATACAGTTGCCGACATTCTAAATACGATTGCATCATTAGGACTCACAAAAGCTGGCTGGGAACGACGCGAACAAGAATGGAAACATCAGGTGGATGTGATCACCATCGAATTAGAGCAAATCGAACGGCAAATTCTCGGTGCAGAGCGTCGTCGTGACATGGCGTTGCGTGAGTTGAATAACCATCAGCAGCAAATCGAAAATACTGCTGAAGTACACGACTTTCTGCGAGACAAATTTACTAACCATGGGCTCTATCTGTGGATGCAACAGGAAACTGCCGCAATGCATTATCAAATGTACGAATTGGCATTGCACTGCGCCCGACAAGCTCAACGTGCCTTCAATTTTGAGCGCGGGCACACTGCCCGACAGTTCATTCCAGCAGAAATTTGGGACAATCTCCACGAAGGGCTTCTATCGGGCGAGCGGTTGCAATTAGCCCTACGTCAGCTAGAGAAGGCGTACTACGATGAAAATGTCCGTGAGTATGAACTAACCAAGCATATTTCCTTGCGCCTACATTTTCCAATGGCGTTCCTGCAACTACAAATCACTGGCTATTGTGAGATTGAAATACCCGAATGGATGTTCGATCTCGATTATCCGGGCCATTATATGCGACGGATCAAGAACGTAACGATGACAATTCCGTGCGTTGTAGGGCCGTATACTGGCGTACACTGCCGCCTGACCTTGTTGAGCAGTAAAACCCGTGTAGATCCAAAACTGATCGAGCCACCTCATACTTGCTGCCACGACGAGCGTTGGAAAAATGGCTATCAAGCAATAGCTGACGATCCTCGCATTGTTTCTATGTATGGTGCTACTGAAGCGATCGCCACTTCCAGCGGACAGAATGACTCCGGTATGTTTGAACTCAACTTCCGCGATGAACGTTACCTACCTTTTGAATTCTCTGGTGTAGTGAGCCGTTGGCGGATAGAACTGCCGTTAGAAAACAATCACTTCGACATGGCAACATTGAGTGATGTAATACTGCACCTGAACTTCATGGCTCGTGAGGGGGGAGAAAATCTTCGTAAAACCGCTAACGACTGTGCACAACAAAATCTACCAGGTGCAGGTGTACGTTTCTTCGATGTGAAGCGTGAGTTTCCCGACATCTGGCATTCATTTGCTGGTGCCACATCTCATGTTCCAGCCGCCAAGCAACTGGGGATTCGGTTGAACCGGGATATGTTTCCGTATTTAACCGGCAACAAAAGGATCGGCGTAAAACGGCTGGAAATCCTTTTTGAAGCACCGGGAGCCGATCCTAGTGCCAACCACATTGTCGAGTTTTTGGTTGGACAGCGTATTGGTCAAATCAAGGAAGAAAAATGCGACTGCGATGTGCATAGCATTACCTGTGTAGCTGATGCTAAGTGGCCCGGACTTTTTCATGGGGTACTAGAAATTGATTTTGAAGCACTCAGTAAATTTGGCTATCAGGATTTAGGGGTGTTCAGATTTGCAATGGATGTGGGGGAAATTACAAATACCTATTTGTTCTGTGGCTACAATATTCTGTAATATCAGGTTCGGTCAATTGACCGCGATACGATCGACAGTTAATTAACATCCTGACGGGGTGACAACCCCGTCAAAACCCCGATTGAATCAAGGACATAGCCCTCAAACCCGTCTAAAAAAATGGCATTTTGTTAGGTCTAGCTCTGATTAATTCAGCAACTATTTCTTGACAAAACTTCATTCCAATCACCCAAGATTGACGCCAATAAACCAATCCAAAAGCTACTATGACGCCGTTCCGGTCGCCTGCATTCAGTCAACCGACTAATTTACTTACTGGAGTTTAGACTAAAAAACGATCGCAGCTAAAAGTAGCCGCCTTTTAACAGAAGGCAAGCTGTTGCTCAAAAACTCAAGGGGTAGAAGATTAAATAACTAATTTTGAAGACTTTTTGCGTCGAGAAACCCGTTTTTTCACAGTGGGATAGCACGGTGCCTTGGTACGTACCTTTCCTTTTTCCCAGCCGGGGGATTTTCCCCTCTGTTTAGGTAGTTTCGTAGGAGTACCAATGTCAATTAAAACCGACAACACTGATTGGGCAACACGTCCAGGAGTTAAATTAATCGTAGCAGATTGCCAAGGAAGTCGATTTTCGAGAACTAAATCCCTAGCCAGCCAGAGTTGCCAACTCATCAATGGCATTAAATCGCTCCAACGCTCAGATTGTTCAGGAGTTCTCAAGTTAGGCAATGTCCAATGTAATCGTTGCTTAGCAAACCGATACCAATGATCCACTCCAAAACGTCGTAAATATTTAAACCAAACAGTTTCTAAGGGTAGAGTTCGTTCTCCCACCCAAGCCAACCACAAAGGTGGAAACGGCTGACCATTTGACATGGGCTTCATTCTTAAGGGCGAGGATTAAATTGACTCTTTGTCCAGGGGCACGATAGAAATGTAAGTCAAGCCATTGCCTGACTCGGACTTGTCCCAACCCTGGATGGTAATTGCTCAACTAGGGGAAAAAAGGGAGCCATCAATAGAGAGAGCTTGTTGAATAGATTGATAAGCAGTTAAACC
>NZ_JAUBRP010000064.1:0-35967 GCF_036701935.1 Microcoleus sp. M2_D5
GGTATTTTAAAATCCCAAAAGCCTTTCGACCCCAATTATGCGATCGCTACCCCTTGACAGCTCAAGACAGTATCTACGGAACTCGATCGGATACAATTGCGAATCAAACGGAAATGATATCATTCCTCATCTAAAATCTAAAATCTAAAATGGTATGACTTCAACACTGCCAACTATTAAGTTTTTAAAACAGCCGACTTCGGAAGCTTGGATAGAACAGGCGATCGCCCATTTGGATACAATCTTATTAGACCATTCTCACTGCGAGCGGAAAGCGGCGGGAGTAGCGTTAAATTTAATGTTTCGCTACCCAGCCCGGGAAAAATTGGTGAGGATGCTAACGGCGATCGCCCGCGAAGAATTAGAGCATTTCGAGCAAGTCAACCAGCGGTTAGAACATCGCGGCATTGCTTTGGGCCCTTTGGCTGCACCTCCCTACGGTGCCGGTTTGTCCGCCCAAATTCGCAAGCAGGAACCGGAGAGACTTTTGGATTCTTTGTTGGTTTCTGGTTTGATAGAAGCGCGCAGTCACGAACGGTTGGGGTTGCTGGGCGATCGCTGTCCCGACGCGGAATTAGCTAAGTTTTACCGCAGTTTGATGGCTTCGGAAGCGCGCCATTACGGGGTATATTGGATTTTGGCAACAACTTATTTCGATCGCGCTCTTGTGATTGACAGGCTGGAGGAATTATCATTAGTAGAGAGCGAGCTGCTGGCAATTCTTCATCCCGAACCGAGAATTCACAGTTAAAACCTAGGTGCACTTAAAAACTGTCAAACACAAAAAATCAGTAATTTTACAGTTGCTAAAGTCAAAAAATAAATATACGTTGCAACCACCAATGAAAACCCAACATCTGGATTTTTTAATTCGTTCCTGGGAAACGCGCGATCGCGCTGAGGCGTTCTATTTAATTAGGGATGTTTTAGCAGAATACGGTTTAAAATGCGAACCTCACGGGGCCGATCGAGATGTCTATGATGTAGAACTTCATTATCAGAATAAAGGCGGCGAATTTTGGGTAGTTGAACGGCAGGATAAAATAGTCGGTACGGCGGCTTACTATCCGATTGAGCGGGGAAATAATGCTGTGGAAATTCGCAAAATGTATATTTTGCCAGCAGCAAGAGGACAAGGTTTGGGTAAATTTTTACTGCAAGAATTGGAAAGTAAAATTATCGCTCGCGGCTTTGAGGAAATTTGGATAGAAACTGCCAGCATTCTTAAAGAAGCTGTGAAAATGTACGAAAATAGCGGATATCTACCGACAACTGGTGTGGAGACGCCAAGGTGCGATCGGGTTTACGTAAAATTTATAGGTTAGAAGCAAAGTCTAAGAAACCGGGTTTCTGAGAAAATCTCGGTTGGGTGGCAAAATATCTCGGAAGAAACCCGGTTTCTGGGAATTTGGCATTGGGTTTTAATTTATCTTTTGCCGCAGAGGAATCTCGATCGCAAATTCGGAACCTTCTCCGACTACAGAATTGCAAGAAAGCTTGCCGCCGTGTTTTTCTACTATAATAGAGTGCGAAATTGCCAATCCTAAGCCAGTTCCTTTACCAATGGGTTTAGTAGTGAAAAACGGGTCAAACAAGCGCCTTTGCACATCTTCGCTCATCCCAGGGCCGCTGTCAGCTATCCAGATGGCAACGCTGTTATTGTCGGTTACTTGGGTGCGAATCGTAATTGCGAGATTTTTGTCGGTACGATCGGATTTCTTCATCTCCATTTCCAAGGCGTCTAGCGCATTGCTCAACAAATTCATAAATACTTGATTTAACTGACCGGGATAACATTCAACTAAAGGCAAATTACCGTATTCTTTAATCACATTAATTGTCGGGTAATCGGCTTTATGTTTCAGGCGGTTTTGCAAAATCAGCAGTGTGCTTTCAATGCCTTCGTGAATGTCAACTTGTTTCTTTTCGGCTTCGTCAAGTCTTGAAAAAGTTCGCAGGCTCAAAACTATGTCGCGGATGCGATCGGCTCCGACTTTCATAGATGCTAAAATTTTAGGTAAATCTTCAATGAGATAATCAATTTCTAAGTCATCCCTTGCATCTAAAATTCTTGCGGTAGGCTGCGGGTATTCTTTCTGGTAAAGTCGCAGCATTTTTAGCAAGTTTTGAGTGTATTCGCTGGTGTAGCTGAGATTGCCGTAGATAAAATTAACCGGGTTGTTAATTTCGTGGGCGACACCTGCTACTAACTGTCCCAAACTAGACATTTTTTCACTTTGAATTAATTGAGTTTGGGTACGTTGGAGTTCGTGCAAAGTTTCTTCTAGCTGTTGAGTTTGAGCTTGAGCTAGTCGGGCAGCTTTGCGGGTTTGGGTGTAAAGTTCAGCGTGGTCGATCGCGATCGCAATTTGAGCGACTACCGCTTGCATCAGTTCGACTTCCGATTCGCTCCAATTTCGCACGGAGATAGCTTGATAGCAGGTAATCACCCCAATATCGCCTGCTGCAGTATGAATTGGCAGCGACAGCACTGAGTTAAAATTTGAAGCCTGGAAAAGTTCGCGCAATTCTACATCTTCAAAAGTGCTGACATCATCAATTCGGAGAATTTGTCGCCGCAAAATCTGTCCCACAGCGAAACAAGATTTGTCGTCAATAACATAAGTGCCTAGCATACTCGGCAAATCTGCATTCTTGGCTTCGTAAGTTACGTCCCAAACCGGAGGATTGGTGTTGGGGCGATACCAAGTGAAGATGCACCAATCTAGGTGCATCAGATTGCGAATTTCTTGAACGGCGGTTTCTACAATTGTGTCTAAATCTAAAGAAGTGCGGATTTGGTTGGCAATTTGATTGAGTAGTTGTTCTCTCTGAGCTTGCTGTCTGAGGGCTTGTTCCGATCGCACTAAAGTTTCTTCTGCCAGTTTGCGATCCGTTAAATCTTGGAGCACTGCTTGGATGATTTTTTCATTTCCCACCTCGATGATTGTCAGCACGACTTCTGCGGGAAAATCAGTACCGTCTAAACGCTGATGAACCCAATCAAAACGGTAGTTTCCCCGCTCAAAGGCGATATCCATGATTTCGTTAACCAAGCTCAAAGAATCTCTGCCGTTGGGTTGGAAAGGAGGCGAGAGTTTGCCAGGGTTTTGTCCGTACAACTGTTGCGCTGCGGTGCAGCCGAATAGTTTTAGGGTGGCTGTGTTGGCATCGGTGATGGCATTGTCACATAACATAAAAACAGGCAAACTGGTTAATTCGTAGAGCGATCGAAATTTAGCTTCCGACTGCTGCAACGCGGCTTCTGTTTGCTTGCGATCGGTAATGTCGGCAACCATTGCCAAAGCACCCACATAGCGTCCCTGTTTGTCGGCCAAGGAATTAGTAGAAACCATCGCCCACAAGTCCCTGCCGTCTCGGCGAAGGAACTTAAAATCGTGCTGTTCGCTAATTCCTTCACGGCGACGGTCGAGATTGATTTGTGCGATCGCGATGCCTTCTGCATCCATAAAAGCAAATAGCGACTCCCCGATCATTTCCTCTGGGGTGCAGCAGAGCATATCTGCCATTTTTTTGTTGACAAAAGTAGTTTTACTCTCCGCATCTACGATCCAAATTCCTTCGTCCGCTGTCTCGACAATGCACCTGTATTTTTCCTCGCTTTCTCTGAGCGCTTCTTCTGCTAATTGGCGAGCCGTAATATTTTGAATCATTAGCAATCCGCCGATGATTTCTTGCCGTTCGTTTCTGACAGGCAAAGCATAACCGAGGTAAACGCGATCGCTGTAAATAAATTCTGTAACAACTGTTTCTCCTGCCAGTGCCGCCCGATAAGTTGGCTCGATCTCAGCGCAAACATCTGGCTCGAATACTTCCCAGATTGTCTTGCCTTCCATCAATTCTTTGGAAAGTCCCACGGCGGCTAATTCTGTACCTTCTACCAGCGTGTAGCGCAGTTCTGGATCGAACAACATCACCGCACCGTTAGGAAAGTTGCTTGCCATAGTGCGGTAAAGCTGTTCGCTTTTTTGCAGCGCAGCTTCTGCTTGTTTGCGATCGCTAATGTCAACTACAACTGCACCGATGCCGATCGCCTCGCCATCTTTGTCTAGCAAGGGAAAATAAGAGCCTGTCAGGTGTCGGACAAACCCTGGGTTTCTGGGATTGTCACCACTCCTCTCGATGTTAATTAATGGTTGTTTTGTCCTCAAAATTTGTTCGTACAAAGGCTCTATTATGGGAGCGATATTTGGCAATATTTCGCGTACAGTCTTGCCGATGTGATCTGCTGGGCTCAGGCAATTTATTTCTGCTAAAAATTGATTGATTTGCACGTAGCGCAACTGCGAGTCCAAAATACAAAGTCCCGCCGGCGCCTCATTTAAAAAGGCATCAAATAGTTCTTGTCTTTGTGCTAATTCTTGTTCTAAAGCTTTGCAAACGCTGAGATCGGTTAAAGATCCCATCATCCCCACAACTTCTCCCGTGTTGTCTTTCAATAGCGAGAGCATCAGGTGCGAGTAAAATTTTTCTCCAGATTTACGGCGCGTTATAACTTCTATTTCATGCTCGCCTTTTTCTTGTAGCGGTTTGATGACTTGCTGTAACAAAAATTCGTGTTCTTCTGGCGGGTAAATTAGAGAAATGTGCTGTCCGATAGCCTCAGTTGCTTCATAGCCGTATAACTTTTGGCAGGCTTGATTCCACATGGCGATCGAGCCGTCCATATCTGTAGAAATTACCGCCTCGTGAATTTGGTCGATAATTTGACTTTGGAGGCGCAATTTTTCTTGAGCCTGTTCCAGTTCGGCGATTTTTTCTTCGAGTAGTTTCTGAGTTTTTTCCAGTTCCGCAGTCTGCTTTGTCAGCAATTTTTCCAGATGTGAATTGCCCTGCGGGGGCGCTGATTCCAGGGGCGCGCTATTTTGATCCCGATTATTAAAGATTTCTTCAACACTTAGCCAAATCGCGGACAGTCCCTCTGTTTCAATTGCCCGCTCGGAAACTCGCACGGGTACGAGATGCTGGTTTTTATGTTTGTATGCTGCTTCGCACAGGTGCGTGTGGCTATTTTTTGCTTGACATTCTAGATATTTTTCTGGGCCCGCGCAGTGTGTTTGCTGAATTTCCCAGTAGTTGAGGTGGAGAGTTTCTGCAACTGTGCGGCCGATAATACTTGCAAAAGCTGGATTTACGTCGAGAAAAGTCCCGTCCGTCCGGCACAATGCCAGCCCTATCGGGCACAGTTCTAACAATTGGCAACGGGAGCGATTGCGCTTGGCTTTTCCTAACTGGCTTTGCATCTGACCTAGCTGGACTTGGTTTATTTAATTATATCTTTATTATCTTGTTTATTTTTGTGAGTTTTATCCTTAATTAAAAAAGAGGGAAGAAGAAAGTTCGGCAACGATCCCTCTACGGGATTTAACAAATGTAACGGATAGATGCTGAGCTGGGAGGAAAGAAGGAAGAGATTGGAGGTTCGAGGTTCGAGGGAAGTTCGGCAACGATCGCGCGATCGGGATTTAACGGATGGATGTTGAGGAAAAAGACAAGATGGGGAAACAAAAGTGAGTAATAATCAACGGGGAGGAGGAAAGAGGGAAAGAGGGAATGAGAAGAAACCAGAAAAATCACAAAAGAAGAAGTACAAAACTGGTACTAAAACCATTAATTTATACATGGTATCTTCCTTTCTTCCTTCTTCCTTCTTCCTTCTTCCTTCGGACTGACATCCGTTACATCCGTTACATCCCGTACATTGCTCGTTGCCGAACTTCCTTCAATTAATCGCGGGCAATACCTTCGGATCGAGCGGCCAACTGCACTGCACCGGCGACAGCAATGGCAACTCTTTCGTCAAAAACCGACGGTATAATGTGCTCTTTGTCAAGCTGGGAAGGACTGACTAAAGAGGCGATCGCATAAGCTGCTTCCAAGTACATAGTGGGCGTAATCGTGGCAGCTTTGCAGTCCAAAGCACCTCGAAATATCCCCGGAAATGCCAAAACATTGTTAATTTGATTCGGGTAATCGCTGCGTCCGGTTGCTACGATCGCCGCATCTTCCACAATTAATTCTGGCTGAATTTCGGGAATGGGATTTGCCATTGCAAAAACAATGGGATTCTCCGCCATCGAACGCACCATCGACCGGGTGAGCACGCCGGGGGCGCTGACGCCTAAAAATACATCGGCACCGGCGATCGCATCTTCCAAAGTACCGCTTGAAGCGACGGCAAATTCTAGTTTTTCGGGGTTCATATCCGTGCGGTCTTGGGAGAGAACGCCTTTGGAGTCGCACATGATGATGTTTTGGGCACCTGCTTTACGCAGCAAGCGGGCGATCGCGACTCCGGCCGCACCGGCTCCGTTTATCACGATACACACTTCTGAGATGGTTTTTTTGACGATTTTCAAGGCATTAATTAATGCTGCCAAACTGACAATCGCAGTGCCGTGCTGGTCGTCGTGAAAAATCGGAATATCTAAGGTTTCCCGCAATCTTGCTTCGATTTCAAAGCAGCGGGGAGAAGAAATATCTTCGAGGTTAACGCCGCCAAAAACCGGGGCGATATTCTGCACTGTGCGAATAATTTCCTCGGTATCTTGGGTGTTCAAACAGATAGGAAAAGCGTCAATACCTGCAAATTCTTTAAATAGCATGGCTTTGCCTTCCATGACTGGCAGTGCGGCGGCAGCGCCGAGGTTTCCCAATCCCAAAACTGCGCTACCGTCGGTAACAATGGCAACAGTATTTTGTTTGATTGTGAGGTTATAAACTTGTTGCGGGTCATTGGCGATCGCCGTGCAGATGCGCCCCACTCCAGGAGTGTATGCCATTGCCAAATCCGACTGGCGTTTGAGGGAAATTTTGCTAACTACGCTGATTTTGCCGCCGCGGTGCAAGTTGAAAGTGCGATCGTACACGTCGATCACTTTGATATCTGGCAGTCCTTTCACTGCTTGCACTATTTCTTCATTGTGCTCGAGGCTGGAGGCATCGACGGTGATATCGCGAACAGTAGTGGCGCGGGTTTGCTCGATCAAGTCGATTTGGCCGAAGTTGCCGCCGACAGATGCGATCGCGCTGGTGACTCTTGCCAGCATTCCCGGCTGGTTCGGCAGAGCAACCCGAATTGTTAAACTAAAGCTGGGATTTGGTGTCAGTTTTACCATGATGCCTTGATTTCAGATTTAAGAATTTCAATCTTAGATTTTATCCCCAATGTTAGGCATAAAATTTAATAATTCAAATTTTTAAGTGAAATTTTTAACAAATTCTATGAGCCAGTGGTACGATCGCTCTGCACTGCCAGGGGTGTGGCTGGAAAACAGCTCTTTTTTTGAGTAAAGCTTTGCTCTGTTTCTAGCTTGTTACCAGGAATTTCTTCATGTGGTACCCGCCACGTGATTTATCTCGCGCAAATCAATCCCAAATCGAAAATCGAAAATCACTTATTGCCCCCGCATTTATCTCGCGCAAGTAAATCTAAAATCTAAAATCTAAAATCGCGCAATCGATTGACTCTCCCACAAACAGTCTATTTTCTGTCAATTTCCTAGCGAACCGCGAATATGAAGTGCGGGGGTAGAAACCGGGTTTCTGAGGTTAACCGGCGGAAGTCTTATCTATTTTTGAGAATATTTCTGCTTATTCTGAACCTTAGCAGATATTTCGCAAAAATCTATTTTCCATCGCTACCGCCTAATTCCTGCTGCTGTCTTTTGAAGCGAGACACCCAGGAGAGTTGATGCGGCTTTTTGGTGGCCTTTATGGGGAATGTAAAAAGTAGATGCACGGCTGTTTGAGCCGGCAGGTAAAAATCTGAGCGACTGACAAGCGGGCCTTTGATATATATTTTGTCTGGTTTAACACTTGCCAAGGATTGGGACTGCAACCTTGCAAACGCTCTAAATTACCTGCACGCTTTGCCCGATAATTCCAGGGGCTGTAACTAACAGACAATCTACCCCGCGCCGACACTGGTACAGCTTGGGCCGAACCGTGTTCAGTTGCTGGTTGCTAACTGTCAATTTTACCGATCGGCCGCAGCATCGGCCCAGATAATTGTAAAGAATTTGCAAGCCAGACAATCTGGGGGAACTTTTTCTAAGTCTTGCATATCTACCGGTTGCTCTGCTTCGCTGCCGGGGGGAACTATGCACAGGGCAACTTGTCCGACTCCAGCCATGAGTTCGGCAACTCGCTCCAAAATACTGTCGATTTTTTCCATTAGTTGCTCTGCTGCATCGAGACTTGGCGCGATGATGAAAAAGGTTTTGACTCCATCGGGACAAGGAGCGAAGCCGAGGGTACAGTCTCGTAATAGTGCTTCGGTGGAGAGACTGAAACCGTTGTAAAAGCGATCGATTACTGCTTGATAAAAGGCGATTGTCAGAGAGCGATCGCCAAAAATAGGTTGAGGTAACATAACTACTTCCTTTCGTAGGATTTTTGGGAGCCTTGAAAAAATTTTAACATACCTTAATGTAAGGGATTTAACAAAATTATTTAGCGATCGAGATCAGTGGCTAGATGTGATAATTTTTAATTTGTGTAGCGATCGCAACTGTGATAAAATGGACTCTGTGCTATTAAGGTCAGTGATTTTGAGTGTATCACCAGCTCAAAGCTAAGTACAAAATTTCCTAGTAGGTGAGGAGAGGGGGATAGGGCCAGAGGGAGAGAACCAGAGGGAAATTACCTAAGTAATAAGAGTAGTATTGGCAAAAAGTGCTTAATCTAGAGTTTAAAATAAACATCCAATCAAAATATTCAAGATGAACTCGATCGCCCAACAGTTAAAAGAAAAATTTGAAAAAGCATTCACCGCTGCATTCGGCGAAAGTTATGCAGGTGCAGATCCGATGCTAGCTGCCGCCAGCAATCCCAACTTTGGGGACTTTCAGTGCAATGCGGCGATGAGTTTGGGGAAAAAGTTAGGAAAGCCCCCGCGGGCGATCGCCTCGACAATTATCGAAAACCTAGATATTACTGACATCTGCGAAACCCCAGAAATCGCCGGGCCAGGTTTTATCAATTTGAAGCTCAAACCCGCTTATTTGGAAGCGCAAATTAGTGAGATCGCCGCCGACTCCCGTTTGGGGATTGAACCGGCGAAAACGCCTCAGACAATCGCGATCGACTTTTCCAGTCCGAATATAGCCAAAGAAATGCACGTCGGCCACTTGCGATCGACAATCATCGGAGATGCGATCGCCCGCATCCTCGAATTTCAAGGCCACGACGTACTCAGAATCAACCACATCGGCGACTGGGGCACCCAATTCGGAATGCTGATCGCATACTTGCGCGAAGTTCACCCCGAAGCCCTCACAACCGCTGACGCCCTAGACTTAGGAGATTTAGTCGCATTTTACCGCCAAGCAAAACAGCGCTTTGACACAGACGAAAGCTTCAAAGAAACCGCCCGCCAAGAAGTAGTAAAACTGCAAGCAGGCGCCGAAGACACCCGCCGCGCCTGGAAATTGCTGTGCGATCAATCTCGCCGCGAATTCCAAGTAATCTACGACTTGCTCGATATCAAATTAACCGAACGCGGCGAATCGTTTTACAATCCATTATTGCCCGCAGTCGTCGAAGATTTAACCACTCTAGGCTTGCTAGTAGAAAGTGACGGCGCGAAATGCGTTTTTGTAGACGGTTTCACCAACAAAGAAGGCGAACCGCTGCCGCTAATCGTCCAAAAAACCGACGGCGGCTACAATTACGCCACAACAGATTTAGCAGCAGTGCGCTACCGCATCCAAAAAGACAATGCAAAGCGCATAATTTACGTCACCGATTCGGGACAAGCAAACCATTTTGCCCAAGTATTTGCAGTAGCCAGAAAAGCCAATTGGATTCCTGATGATGTCGAAATTGTCCACATTCCCTTCGGTTTGGTATTGGGCGAAGACGGCAAAAAACTCAAAACTCGTTCTGGGGAAACAGTGCGGTTGCAGGATTTGTTAGATGAGGCGATCGTCCGCACGCGCCAAGATTTAGAAGAGAGATTAAAAGCCGAAGAAAGACAAGAAACAGAGGAATTTATTGCTAACGTATCTCGAACAATTGGTTTGAGTGCCGTTAAGTATGCCGATTTAAGTCAAAATCGCGCCAGCAACTATGTATTTAGTTACGACAAAATGCTCGCTTTGCAAGGAAATACCGCTCCATATATGCTGTATGCTTACGTGCGCGTGCAGGGAATTCGCCGCAAAGGTGAGATTAATTTTAATAATTTAGATGCTGGTGCGAAAGTGATTTTGCAATCAGATGCCGAGTTGGTATTGGCAAAGCATTTATTGCAGTTGAGTGAAGTTGTGAATGCTGTGGGCGGCGATTTGTTACCGAATCGAATTTGTCAGTATTTGTTTGAATTGAGTCAAAAGTTCAATCAATTTTTTGAGCAATGCCCGGTTTTGAAAGCTGAGGAACCGTTGCGGACTTCGCGGTTAATTTTGTGCGATTTGACGGCGAGGACTTTGAAGTTGGGTTTGGAGTTGTTGGGGATTAAGGTATTGGAGAGGATGTAATATAAAGTTTGTAGTGAGGAGTTTAGTCCTTATCTTGTATTTCTTCTGTTGTTTCTCCTGAGTTTTCAATCAACTCGTTAAATTCGCCGATTATTTCTAAAATTCGAGCGGAGGCAATGTCTGATTGTTCGGATTTTGAATAAATGGCAATCAAGATAACGATCGTCATTGTTTGAAGGTAGTAAATGAATCTATATCCAGCGCTTTTTCCTTTTTGAATGTCGCTGTTTTTGACACGCACCTTAAATATCTCGTACCCAGTCCCCGGTATCGGAACTCCCAGCAACTCTCCAGCTTGCAGTTTTTCAATAATCGGCTGAACATCCGATCGAATATGGCGGTACTTTTTAGAAAGAGCGCGCAAGTCGCGTTTAAATTCTCGCGTGGGTATAACCTGCTTTAAAGGAGGATTATTCTCCATCTATTCCCTCCCACAGTTCAGAAAGCGGTAAAGTCTGCCCTGTCATGGCTTCGTGCCATCCTTGACGAAAACATTCTTCGGCTGACTTCAGCGGTTCCTCAGCAATAACAATTTCTTGTTTAGCTTGTTTGGCAGCAGCTACAAGTTGCTGTTGCGTTTTCTCGAAAGATTCGTCCCATTGAAGCTCATCTTTTAATTCTGCGATATAGTCTTTCAAGTATTCTGCTACTTGCTGCTGTAAAGTTTCTGGCAGAGACTCCATCATCTCGATCACTGCATCAATACCTTCCCACAGTTCCGATACAGGTCTAGTTTTTCCTGTCTTGATTTCCAGCCATGCTTGCCGAAAGCTCTCTTCTGGAGATGGGAGTGCTTCTTCATCTTCGTTAGCAAGAACGACGATGCGGACTCTGCGATCGGCAAATTTGGCTGATTGCGCCAGAATTTCTTCCCACGTTCCCTCTAGTTCTAACACTTGTGCTGTCATTGCTTTTGCTTTTTTTAAGAGTTGGATTTAGTAAATTATAACGCATTCCTTAAATCGAGCATTTACGGCTTTTTGTTAACAACCAAGCTATCCAGAATGCCTTTAAACATTGTTACCACAATTTGGCGATCGTTATCTCTGACAAAAATATCGTAATTGGGACTTGAGTTAATTTCAATTAACCAATATTCTCCGTTTTTGTCTAGTGCTATGTCAAGCCCCGCATAATTAATCGCAATTTCAGCAAAAACAGGTTTAACAAAATCTTCAATCTCCGACATGAGATCGGGATTAATTATATTTTTTGCTTTTGCACCTTCCCAGTGCAGCGGGCTTAAATTCCCTGCAAATTTAGCCTGAGATTTGTCTTTGTCGTACAGCAAAACTAGCTTTTCTTTGCAGAATACAGCCCGATATTCGCGGGCAACTTCGATATATTCTTGAGCTAGCGCCACATAGTCATAATCTTTGCTGTTGACGTTAAATATATTTTCTAGGGCTGCTTTAATTTGCTCTCTACTTTCACACAAAAAAACATTGTTGCCACCAGCACCGCGATTTCTTTTGAGAATCACCGGGAAAGCGAATTTTTTGTTTACTTCTAAAACTATTGATTCAATATCTGGGAAACTCAAATACTTTTTATACTTCTCCTCGCAGTGAGGCGAGACAAAACCGAGAGTTCTGGGAGTATTTATTTTGCCGTTTAATAGCTGATAAGTATATTCTTTGTCTTTAAAAATCTCTGCTATTGACGCGCTGTTAAATGGCGTCATGTAATTGACAAAATAATATTCTTCGCCGCCCTGTTTGAGTCTAATCAAGTTTTGGGAAGGATGCAGGATTTCGTAAGGGATATTTAATTCCTTACAAGCTGCCAGCAGGATTTCAATATTGGTTAGCATAAAATATAACTTAATTAGAAATTAATTTTAAATATTTGAGATTAGAGAATGGTTTCCAAATCTCAAACCTCAAATTTTATCGCACTTTTATCCAAACAACCGCTGCTGCCCGTTTGCCGCATCTTTCCCGGCATAAATCTCGCGCGTTCCCTTGGGAATGTAAATCCAATCGAATTCTTGCAAGCGGTTTGTCAAATTGGAAATGCTCACTCCCAATTCATCTCTCATTTTGTATAAATGCGACCACTTTGTTAAATCGCGTCCCTGTCTTTTTTCCTCCAAAATACACCGAGGCATCAACAAACAGCTTGCAAAATATTGCGCTTGCCATTCGATCGACAAAACCTTATTATCAGCACTCGCACCCCGACAAACAAACGCTTCCTCGACATCCAGGGCGGTTTTTCCTTCATTGCCCAAGTTTAGTTCCAACTGTTCGACAGTGCCGTCTGCTTCGTCTTGATTGACGTGCAGCACCCAGTGACCGATTTCGTGGGCGATCGTCGATTCGATGAAGCCCGGCGGTTTTTCGAGAATCTGTTCGTTGATTTCGATTAACCGCTGCTGCGGCAAAATCCTTGCCGCGATCGCACCTTCTTCATCCGGCTCAATGCACTCCCAAACTACGCCTAAATCCAGAAAATCAGCAACCGTTGTCGCATCAAAAGGCCATCTCGGAGCAAAATTTTGCGTTTTCTGCATCTGCATCAAGATGTCCGAAGCCAAACGCTCGATCGTTTCTTTGGGATAGAAGCAATACGGTTTAAAAATACTCACTATGAGGGGCCTCTCTTACGCTTCAAAAGATTGTTTGAGCCAATCTGGATTTTCTTGCATCCGGCGGAAAAGAGCCTGCATTTCCTTCGGATTCTGCTTCAGCAGCGCTTCGTACTGCTGCGGCAGCCTCCCCGCCAAGAAAATCAATTCCTCTTCGTTTATGTCTAGATTTCGCGCTAATGCTCGGATTACCTCCTCTTTTGGCGCATAATCCGCTCGATCGTTCTCCAACTTCGACAAATAAGTAAAGTCCACACTTAGCATAGCTGCTAGCTCACGTTGTGAGTAAGCTTTGTCCTTGCGAGCTTGACGGATCAGTCTTCCAAATGTTTGTTCCACGGTTTTTCGCCTCCTGACAAGCATTCTAGCCTGTTTTGATGAAAAGTTCAACAAAATACTTGACGGGAAAATCAACCCGCGCTACCATGAGGTTAGTTGACGGTTTAATCAACCAGCTAAGCCTGACTGGTAGGGTTAAAGGTGCAAATTAGCCTAGCTCACACGCTGCATATAGCGTCGTCAACTTCAGAGGAGTGAGAAGCGCTGGGCGTCAAAACGCTTGTACGCAGCAAATAAGGAGGAGCAGATCGCAAATGCTGAGAACCTGGACAGACACGCATTACAAGCTCGAAGACGATGACTGGCTATACATCGCCACCCACGAAGAACAAAGCTCAGCCTCACTGGTTTGTCCCGGCTACGCGCGGGATGGCGAAGGCTTCAGCATCCACTTCACCCCAGCGCACCTAGAAACATTAGAGCATTTGCTCGCCGCGCTGCGGATTATTAAAGCTCAACAAGAGGCGATGCTTGAGTATACCTATCCCGAACCAAAAGCAACAACACATCTCATTAGGTAATCGAAGTTCGGCCACGAGCAATGTACGAGATTTAACGGATTACCGATTACCAATTCCCGGTAAAGCAGCAATAAATAAATAAGGAAAAACGAACCATGACTAAAACACAAGAAAGACCTACATTTTCAGTATTTGGTGCCAAACCGAGCAATGCTTTGCTAGTACCAGAAATCCCGATCACTGTACGTAACAATTGCCAAAGTGGCCAGTGGGCGATCGGCGATACCGACTATGGTTCCAAATGCTCGATGACTATTCTGAAATTTTCCAAATTCTTCGGCAGTTTAGGTCAAACTTCGCACACATTGTGGGGTCAACTGTGGTTTGTCGCAGAAAGTGGCGAATTGCCGCAAGGAGTTGTCATGGTGACATACATCAAAAACCGCAGCTTGAACGATTTTAACCGCTTGGTAGCATCAGTTCAATCTCGCGGCGTAGAACCAGCAACCGGGATTTTTATTCCCGAATTTGTCAAACATTCCGGTCAGAAACCAGACGATAGCGGAGTAGTAAAACCGATCAACTACTACAGCTTGAAATGGTCTTGGAACGAGCGGAAAGATTGGGCGGTTATCGACCAAGCCGCAGCAGTTTTGTCCGATTCTAGCAATCAATCGCGGATGATTGACTTAGAAGGAACAAAAGCAATGGTGTGTTTAGATAACCTGCCGGCGCAGCAAGTTGCCTGCTTGATGGCTGCTCACGCTAGCGGTGAAAACGATGCTATGGCTTTGAATTCCAACGGCAGTATGTCGCTACCGCCAGCCGAAGAGCAATTAACTGCTGACTTGTTCTAATTTTGTTGTAAAGGCGCGATTTAATCGCGCCTTTACCATAACTGTTACAACAGAGTGAAATGAAGAAATTAACCAAGCTGAAAACCAAACAAAACCTGCAAGAAAGTCGTTTGAAAGAGAATCTTGAGCTGCTCGATCAAATTCGGACAGATGCAGTTAACGACATCGAAAGTCTCACCGAAGACTTCCAGCACATGACTTTAGTAGCCGAATCAGTCCAGCGGAATTACCGAGCTTTGTTAGCCGAAAATCAATTGCTAAAAGGCGCACTTTTGAGTATAATTGATGAGTGCGATTGCTGGGAAGGAAATCGGTGCGATCGTTGCTGGAAAATTCTCAAAACTCTAGCCAACGACAATCCCGAAGAAAAACCCGATGCAGCCAAAAAATACCGAGCCATTCTCAGCCAACTCCGCAACTTTGAATAACTGAAAAGGTTTCACTAAAAAATCTCGAAAACTTAGAATCAGGAGAAGCAAACATTATGACTATAGCAACTGCCAAGGATAGCAAAGCCCAAATTTTGCAAAACTTTCAGCAGATTTTAGCAGACAAAAAAAAGATAGAATCCAAAGTCGAAACCAAAGAACAGTCAGCCGAAAAAGCCAAAAACAAACAACTCCTCGAAGTCGCTTCCACCTACACAATTGACAGCATAGTCAAAGGCTTGGCAGACTTGCAATTAGATTTCGGCAGCATCATCAGCGGACTTTCCGAAAAACTAAAGGCGGAATCTTCCAAATTAGATGAATTAAAACGCGCGATCGAAATTGAAGCCCAACAATTGCAAGAGTTGCAGCAAATCAGAGTTGTAGCAGACGCCCTCCACATTTTAACTCAAGAGCACCGAGAAAAATTGACACTGCTGGAACAAAACGCTGCTAACCAACGCGAAATTCTCGAAAAAGACACGACCCAAAAACGGAAGATTTGGGAAAAACAACAGCAAGAATTTGAGGCAGCCGTTCAAGTAGAAACTGCACTCCTAACTAAAAAGCGCCAGGAAGAAACAGCAGATTATCAATACGAATTACAGCGCACCCGCAAAATCGAAACCGACGAATACGAAGAAACGAAGCGTAAACTAGAACGGCATTTGCAAGAATCTACTCGCGAAAAAGAAAAAAATTGGGTGGAACGGGAAAAAGTCCTCAGCGACAATCAAGCGGAGTTTGAAGAGAATCAAAGAAAAGCCGCCGGATTTGAGGAAGAACTCAAACAGGCTTATGTCAAAGCCAAAGAAGAAGCAATTCAAGAAGTTTCCCGCGAAGCTAAAGTCAAGGCAGATTTAGTGGAGAAAGAATGGGAAAGCACTAAGCAAGGATATGAATTGAAAACGCAATCTTTGCAGCAGACAATTGAGCGACAAACCGAACAAATTGCCGAAATTTCCGCGCAACTGCAAGCGACGATGAAGCAAGCGCAAGACTTGGCAATGAAAGCTTTTGCCAGCAAAGCTTAAAACTCAGTAAGGTGTGCAATTCCCACCTTACGAAAAAATGACAGAAATTTTCCACGCGATTAAGAAATGAAAAGTCATGAACAAAAAAGTTAGCGACAAAAGCACCAAGGCTGAAATCTTAGAAGCGTACAAGGAAGCAGCGCAAGAAAAAGCGCAGCTAGAATCGCAAATCCAACAGCTAAATGCTTCCAAAAAGCAAACAGCAGTCCCAGAAAAACCTATTGTGGAGGCAGCAAAACCAATGGCTTTAACTCAAAATCCACAAAAAATGCAGTCAACAATTGACAATTTGATTTTACTGCAATTTGGCTTTGGTGGCGCTGTCAGCGAGTTGTCTGAAAAATTAACTTCAGAAGCTGCTAAAGTCGAAGAATTGCGGCGAACTGTCGGCGACGAAATCCAACAACTGCAAGAGTTGCATAGTTTAGAAGATGTTGCAGAAGATACGCTGGATAATTTAATTCAACAGTACGAAGAAAGCGCGAAAACATTTACCAACGAACTCAGCGAACAGCGCGAAACTGTTGAACAGCAATTGTTGGAACGCCGGCAAGCTTGGGAAAAAGAGCAGGAACTCCACAAGTTGACCGTTAAAGAACGCAATGAAAATCACCAAAAAGCTCGCGATCGTGATGAAGAGTTGTATAATTATGATTTGAATCTTCAGCGAAATCTGGACATCGAAGAATACCAACAGCGCCAGAAAAGGCTGTATCAAGAAATCGAAGAGTTTCAGCAAGAACAGGAGAAACAGTGGGCGGAACGCGAAAAATCTATTTCGGAACGAGAAAAACTTTATGCTGAGGTGAAAGCTAAGGTAGAAGCTTTCCCGAAAGAACTGGAAGCTAATATCAAGAACGGGAAAGATAACGGCCGCAATATTGGCAATTATCAAGCTAAAGTTAAGGCTGATTTGTCTGCTAAAGATATCGAAGGGCAAAAGCAAAATTATGAACTGCAAATTCAAGGGATGTTGCAGACAATTCAAAATCAAGATGCGCGCCTTGCTAGCTTGTCGAAACAACTGGATTCTGCTTTGAAACAGGTTCAAGATTTGGCGGTGAAGGCGATTGAGGGTGCATCGAATTTGAGTTCTTTGCAAGCAGTGAGGGAAATTGCGATCGAACAAGCGAAGACTCAGCAGAAAAATAAGTAATATCAATTCCGGTTGCATCGTCATAGTTAAATCCAGTCAACAGTCAACAATCAAGGATGGATAGTGCAACCTGAATTAATATAATTCATCTGCGTTTATCTGTGTTTATCTGCCCTCATCTGCGGTTAAAAAAAGAGAATTTATTAACCGCCGATGAGAAGGGATTGACGCTAATTTACGCAGATTAAGAGAAGAGAGATAGGAATAATTCCGATGCTAACAGATTTGATATAATCCCTAGCGATTTTAGGAGCTAATTAGGTTGCTTTAGATACCCGATTTCTTGAAGAAGTCGGGTATCTGGGTATTGAAGGGAGAGATTTTTGCGATCGCCCGCGAACTGTGCAAACATATAAGTATTTAGGATTAGGACAACTGCTATGCTTGATACTAACAACTTCGATCCGCGCGAGATTCCTATATATTCTATCCCTCAAGCAGCGCAATATCTCAGGCTGCGGAAGGATAGGTTGCGAGATTGGGTTGGTGGCTGGTTCTCGAAAACAAAAGCGGACAAGCGCTTCTTTGAGCCACTGATTAAGTTACCTCACCCCAATAATTTTGAACTGCTTCCCCAGTCCAAAACTACACTACTTTCTTTCACAAATTTGGTAGAGGCTCATGTCTTGATTGCCATTTTTAAGGCTACTGGCTTCTCCCGAAAACAACTTAGCACTGAACTCGACTACATCAACCATCATCTTTCTACTCCTAAATTATATGCTGGAAGAGAGTTTCAAATCGAGGGAATAGCTCTTTTGTTTGAGAGATTCGGACAGAAGCTTGCAGCATCCGACAGGGAACAGGAAGCAAGGCAGATTCTAAAAACTTATTTCGATCGCATTGTACGAGATGAAGCTGGATTACCCCTCAAACTCTTCCCTTTCACGAAGCTATCAGGTTCCGACGAACCTAAAACAGTGATGATTGACCCCAGAATATCCTTTGGTCGCCCTGTTTTAGCTGGAACTGGCATTCCCACAGCTATACTGGCGGAACGTTACAAAGCTGGGGATTCCATCGATGAACTTGCCGAAGACTACAATTGCGATCGGCTCCAAATAGAGGAAGGTATTCGCTGCGAACTTCCGCTAGTAGCAGCATGAATGAGATATTTTTCATAGACAGATGTTTAGGAAAGAAACTGGTGGCAGATTCACTACGAAATGTGGGGGCTACAGTAAAAATTCACGACGATCATTTTAAGCAAGATATCGAGGATAAGGATTGGCTGAGGATAGTTGGAGAACACAATTGGGTGGTATTAACAAAGGACAAGAACATCGCTAACCGTTCTTTGGAGTTAGAAGCCGTGGCTGAAGGCAATGTACGGCTTTTTGCATTGGTGGACGGCAATGTTCGTGGAGTTGTAATGGCACAAGCTTTTGTAAATGCCTTAGAAAATATGCAAAGATTTATTCGGGGGAATCAAGCACCTTTCATCGCTAAGGTGCACCAGTCGGGTTTGGTAAAGCCCTGCAAGAACCAAAAAGAACTTTTGAAAATGTTCCCTAAAACCACATCCCAAATCCATCTCCCTTAGTCCAGTTTTCAAACTGTCCACTCGTTGCGAGTCTTCCTTGAGCCTCAAACCCTATCTACAGCGTTCTAATTTTTAGTAAAAAGCCCGATCGCACTGTTCACGTATCGAAACTGTCCCTTCCTCTCCTGACCGCTTCACTCACGCTATCTATTCTTTAAGTTAATCAACCAAAAGATATATTTGACTTAGAGGCACTATGCAGAAACAAATCATACGCCAAAAAGATACTAATGCTTGGATACTTCAGTGCTGGGTTTCTTTTATTGTTGCCATTTCCGCAACTACTGTAGGTATCATTTATTTACAGGTAGACCCCTGGCAGAAAGCTTTTATGGGTATGGGTTTAACTTTTTCAATCGGCTCGTCTTTTACTTTAGCAAAAACGATTCGGGATAACAACGAGGCAACAACATTAACTGCCAGAATCGACGAAGCTAGAGTTGAGAAAATTCTCGCTGAACACCATCCTCTCAAATAAGGAGCGCGAATTAAATAACTTACAATTTTAATTGTTATTGTGGGATGGGCTCTTATAGCCCGTCATGAGTGGACGGGCCCGACGCCCATCCCACTTTCAAGAGTGGAAGTTATTTAATTCTCATTCCTAAGCTTGTATTATACAATGTATACAGAAAACAGCCCGCGCGGGCTGTTTTTGTTGTTTGAGCCACAGGTTTCAAGCTGCGGATGGGAATTGGGGATTTCAAGGGCTACCTTTGAACTTACGATCGCCCAATTTAGCTTGTTTCCGCTGGCGACCGCGGGCCGGAATCGTCGCATACTCAATGGGAAAGCCAACGACAGGAATCACCTGATCCTTGCGTTCTTCTTCCAGATTCTTGAGTTCGGTGTAATCAACCCAGTGAATGCAATTCACCGGACAAGTGTCGATCGCCTCAGCAATCAACTCTTCAGAATCCCCGTCTTGTCGAACTACGCGCGATCGACCGTAATCCGGTTCAATATAAAAAGTATTGCGAGCAACGTGAGCGCAGTGCTTGCAGCCAATGCAGGTAATCTCATCAACATAGACACCTTTTTGGCGCAACACGCCACCCAATTCCGGTTCCAAACCAGAGCGATCGGGCGCATCCCGCAAAAATCCCCCCAACTCCGGCTCTAAACCAGAGCGATCGATTGCTGTATCTATTCCGAGTCCAGAAAGCTGAGACATTTAGACCCCCACAATAGTAAATAAGTCCGCCTGCGCGGACTTTGAAGAAACAAGATTGCAAAAATCTCGAAAAATTATTAAGCGCACCAGCGTTGCACCACCAAGCGGAGCGAACCGTCTTGATTTTGCTTTTGCTCAGAAATTTGGAAACCCTGCTTGGCGCTTTCATTCACCACAGTATGGTAAGCGTAGCGCTGAGTCACCTTATTCAGAAAACGGTCTACAGACCAAGCTTGCTGCCAAAACTGCAAGTCAGCCACCAATTCATACTCAGTCCCGTTCCAGCTAAAACCTACGTCGTAGCCGTTTTCTTGCTCAATCACCACCTCAGCGGTGCTGGTTAGGCCGCGATAGCCGCGCACCTCTGTCGGGCCCGACTTCCAGTCGATACCCAAGTCAGTTAAAGCAGCTTCCAAAGAATTCAAATTGCGGATCTGGGTCTTAATTTGGCTAAAGTGTGACATGGTGATTCCAAAAAAATTTAAGTGAACTCAACAAAAAAAATTACCAATCGCTAAAAGCCACTTGGGCTGTCGCTTCGGCTGACTGATGCAGCGGTTGCGTGAAATATTCAGATGTTGACTCTTGATGAAGCACCACGCCGAGCTGAGCTTCAATTGCAGCCGTTACCTCAGCGCAGGAAGCACCGACAATGCCGGTGACTGTTTCCTGTACGCGGCCATCTGGATAGATCACAAACTCTAGTGTTTCCATAATCCGGGCTGACTGAATAGGAATATTGAGAACAGACACCGACACCAGCAAGCCAGGGACGATGCCTCCTGAAGTAGCTTCTTGAGAGTTGGCTGACTGACAAAGCGCTATATCAATTTTGACTAATTGATAGGTTTTGAGTCACAACTTAACAGAACTTATTAATATGTAGAAGCAATACATCAGTTGTATGTAAAGTTTCGCGTAGATCGTGACAGCAGTCAAGTCACTCTATATTTAGATTTTAGATTTTAGAGTGAGGAAGAAGGAAGAGGGGATGAACCGCAGAGGGCGCAGAGGGCGCAGAGAGAAGAAGGCAGAAGGTAAAAGGCAAAAGGCAAAAGTATAAATTCCCCACTTCCCCTCTAATTCCCTCTGGGGTCTAAAACGTCTCGCAGACCGTCGCCTAAAAGGTTGAAACCCAGAACTGTCAAGGTAATCAGCAAACCTGGAAACACGATCGTCCAAGGAGACGAAAGAGCGTATCCGCCCTTAAAAGCATCAGAAAGCATCGTCCCCAACTCAGGGGCGGGCGGCTGTGCGCCCAAACCCAAAAAACCTAAACCGGCAGCTTCTAGTGTCGCGGTACCAGTCGAAAGAGTTGCTTGTACAACTAGAGGCGCCAGACTTCCCGGCAAAATGTGGCGAAAAATAATCCGCAAGTCGCTGGCGCCCAAGGCCTTGAGGGCCAAAACAAATTCTTGTTCCCGCAGGGACAGCACCATACTGCGAGTTAAACGGATGTAAATCGGAATTTGCACGAGGCTGACGGCGATAATTACGCTTTGCAGGCTCGGCCCGGTGACGGTAACAACGCCGATCGCCAGTAAAATCGAAGGAAAAGCTAGCAAAATATCCGCCAAGGTGCCGATCGCCATTTCCAGCAACCCCCGAAAATACCCCGCCACCAGCCCCAAAAGCGTTCCCACAATTAAACCCGCACCCACAGAAACCAGGCTGACGAGTAAAGATATCCCCAATCCGTGCCACACCCGCACCAACAAATCTCGCCCCAAACCGTCGGTGCCAAACCAATGTTTAGCGCTAGGAGCCACTAAGCGCGACAAATAATCTCGATCGACCGCCGAATCGTAAGGGGAAAGTAGGGGGGCCAACAGTGCCGCGATCGTCAGCGCTACAGTCAAAATTAAGCCGATTTTCCCCGAAGTCGATCGCCAAAATCGTTGAAAAGCTGCTTGGGGAAATATTAAGTTTTTATTCCATCTTCGATTTTCCATCTTTTGCTATCACAAAAAAACTGAGGAATTAGGCAACTATTAGGATAAATTAACGCTCGCGATCGCCCCCGACAACATTGCCACCAACCATCAGCCGTGGGATCAATCTAAAATCTAAAATCTAAAATCTAAAATCGGATGACCCTTTAAGATATAAAGAACAAGATAAATTTAAAAGCGCAATGACATCCACCCTACTCAAATCCGCATCCCGATCGCCCCTCAACGCCCCAACAATCCGCCATTTCCCCAACGGCCTCACCGTTATAGCCGAACACTTGCCGGTCGATGCTGTTAACCTCAGCGTGTGGCTCAATTTAGGCTCAGCCGTCGAACCAGACGACATCAACGGCATGGCTCACTTTTTAGAACACATGATTTTTAAGGGAACTCCCAGCATTCCCAGCGGCGAATTTGAGCGCGCGATCGAGCAACGCGGCGCCCTCACCAATGCTGCCACCAGCCAAGATTACACTAACTATTACATCACCACAGCTCCTAAAGATTTTGCCGAACTAGCTCCCCTGCAAGTCGATGTCTTGCTCAACGCCAGCATTCCCGACGACGCCTTCGATCGCGAACGGCTGGTAGTCTTAGAAGAAATTAGACGATCCGAAGACAATCCCCGCCGCCGTACCTATCAGCGATCGATGGAATTAGCGTTTGAAGTCCTGCCCTACAAGCGACCGGTACTCGGCCCGACTGCCGTAATCGAACAGTTGACGGCCCAACAAATGCGGGATTTCCACAGCAGCAGATATCACCCAGGGGCGATGACAGCCGTAGCTGTCGGCAATTTGCCAGTCGATCGACTAATAGAAATTGTCGCAGACAGTTTTGCAGCAAAAAGCACAGCACAAAACAACACAATAAATGTGCCTGCTGTCGGCAACTTTCACCCAGAATCCCAAACCCTCAACTACGGGCAAGAATCGCCGTTTACAGAAACAGTCCGCCGCGAATTTGTAGACTCTGCCCTTCAACAAGCCCGACTGGTAGTGATGTGGCGAGTGCCAGGTTTCGCGGAACTGTCCGAAACTTACGCCCTGGACGTTTTGGCGACAATATTGGGTCACGGCCGCACAACTCGCTTGGTTCAGGATTTGCGCGAAGAAAAAGGGCTAGTTTCGTCAATTTCGGTCAGCAACATGACTCAGCGACTCGGTGGCGTCTTCTCAATTTCCGCTCAACTGCCGACAGAAAACTTGGCAGCAGTGGAAGCAGCCATCGTCCAACACATCCGCACTCTGCAAACTGAACTGGTGACAGATGCCGAAATTTCCCGCATCCGCACCCAAGTAGCCAATCGGTTTATCTTTGGTAACGAAACTCCGAGCGATCGAGCAAGTTTGTACGGTTACTATCAGTCGATGGTAGGAGATATCGCTCCCGCCCTCAACTATGCCGCCTGCATCCAAGCTCAGACTGCACAGAATCTCCGAGAAGCCGCCGTCAAATATCTGTCTCCCGACGCGATGGGTGTTGTGGTAATTCGCCCCGACGAAGCATAAATCGGACGATCGCCTCAACAGGGGAATTCTGCCATTCCTCTGCTTTTGAGCCATCCAACGGCATTTGGCATTCTGCCGAAACCATGTCAATGGGCATCAGAGATTTTTAGTCAATAGTGCGTGAAATTCGATCGGCGCGCGCCTTGAAGGTTTTGTATCAAATAATTAATATGAAGCCTTTAAGGTACGGGCGATCGGCAAAATTACCGTAATTTTATGAGACGATAAACTGGGAATTATTGACGAGCCAGCAATTGAGTCGAGGGAAACCTGGTCGATCTAAAATCTAAAATCTAAAATCGATCGATCGGCAAAATTACCGTAATTTTATGAGACGATAAACAGGGAATTATTGATGAGCCAGCAATTGAGTCTAGGAAAACCGGGTTTATTGGCGATCGTAATTCTAAAATCTAAAATTTAAAATCTAAAATTTAAAATCTAAAATTTAAAATCGATCGAGCGGTAAAATCACCGTAATTTTATGAGACGATAAACAGGGAATTATTGACAATCAAGCAATTTGGTCTGGGGCCACCTGATTTATCTGCGGTCGTAATTGTCAAATCTAAAATCTAAAATCTAAAATCTAAAATCGACTGACAGGGCACGCAAGCATGAAATTACAAAATTTTCTCAACTCAAACATTAGGTACGATGCCAAAGCAATCGCTGCAGACGACGAACTCAGTGGCCAAATTCAAAGTCGCCTCATTGACCTAGGTTTACTGAAGCCTCCTGTAGACGGAATTTTTGGCCCTCTTTCTACCGCCACCCTCCACCGATTTCAAACTCTGATGAAGTGCGGCGAAGCGGGTTTTTTGGGAGCAGTCACAGCCAAAAAGCTGATCGAAACCAAACCAGAGGACATTCCCACACAGCCCCTGATCCTGAAAACGCTCAGAGACACCATTTTTAAATCAAAACCGGTGGCGTCTTCTCAACTTCAGGACTCAGAAAAACAAGTAATACCAGCCGGAAAAGAGTTGGAGATCCTGGCTTTTGCTCCGGCTCGCTGTCACATCAGAGTTGCTCTCCGCAACGAGTCTTTCAAAGGTTCAGGGGTTTGGTATGTTTTCGGAGGGCACGCTCAAATTACTCAAGACAGCATTCTGCTTGTTCCGAAACCGAATCCCCCAACTGTCAGGCTTGGCATTCCTTATCTATCGCAAATGGATAACTTGAACAATCCTACAGGTTCTTGCAATGTAACTTCATTAGCGATGTGTCTGGACTTTTTGAAGGTGCCGCGGCGCAAACAAACTGGGCAATATGAAGACGAACTCTACGAATATGCGATCGCCAAAGGTTACAGTCGTTGGGATCCCTACGATTTAGCAAAAATTGTTAGAGATTACGGCGCTCAAGATTTCTTTACCGAGAATGCAACTATTGATGACGTTCAAGATTGGCTAGCCAGCGGAAATCCCGCTGTCATCCACGGATACTTCACGTCTTTCGGTCACATTATAGTTGCCGCCGGCTACGACAGCGAGGGATTCTTCGTTCACGATCCCTATGGCGAGTGGTTCCGAACTGGCTACGATACAAGTGTCAGCGGTGCTTACTTGCACTATACTTACCGCTTAATCCGCAGCCTCTGTATACCTGACGGGCATTTTTGGGTTCATTTTATCTCGAAGTAATTGACAGTTGAGAGTTGACAGTTGATAGTTGACAGTTGATAGTTGATATTTATCTTTAGTCAATACTGTTCAGACAATAAATTATCTTGAAATTATCTGCGTTTATCTGTGTTTATCTGCCTAGCATCTGCGGTTCACCTATCGCTCGAAGATTCATGCAAAAGCTCTTACGACAACTGTCAACTGTCCATTGTCACCTGTCTCTGAATTTTCATGCTCAAATCCAGCCAAGTCGATCGCGTAATCGGAGCGCTAGTAGAAATATAGTCAACTCCGGTTTCGGCTACACTTCTAATTGTTTCTAAAGTAACATTGCCGGAAGCTTCGATTTTCACCCGATCGCTCTTTTGGCGAATTATTGCCACTGCCTGCCGCATCAAATCACAGGACATATTATCTAACATGATAATATCTGCTTTGTGCTGCAATGCTGTTTCTACTTCAGCCAGAGTTTCGGTTTCAACTTCGATTGTCAGCGGATAGGGGATAGAATTGCGAATTAGGGCGATCGCCTCTGCAATTCCCCCAGCCGCGGCAATGTGATTGTCTTTCACCATCACCGCGTCATCCAATCCCATCCTGTGATTGCAAGCACCCCCGATTTGAGTCGCGTATTTTTCCAACAATCTCAATCCCGGCGTTGTCTTGCGCGTATCGACTAATTGCACAGGCAAATCGGCAATTTTGTCAACATATTTTTTAGTTAAAGTAGCGATGCCGCTCAAACGCATTGCCAAGTTTAATGCTACTCTTTCTCCGGTTAGCAGCGCATCGAAATTGCCGGAAATCTCGGCGATTACTTCTCCTTTTTCGCACAGTTTCCCTTCCGGTACTTGGGGGATGAAACTGAGGCTGCTGTCTAAAAGTTTAAATGTGCGATCGGCAATTGGCAATCCGGCAATGACTCCCGCTTCTTTGACTATCCATTTAGCCGTACCCTGGATGCTGTTTGCGGGAAATAAGGCCGATGTTGTGCGATCGCCCCTACCGATATCTTCTAGTAGCCAGTTGTGCAATAGGGAGTCTAAAACTATCCAAGGCGGTAATATTGCTTTCATGTTTTTGTCGGTTGTTAAAATAGGAATTACGCATCAACACCCAAGAAACCGGGTTTTTTCCAGAGAATCGGGCTGTAACAAAGTATCTCGGAAAAAACCCGGTTTCTGACTGCCCGTGCGTCTGGGACTGCTATTAGGAAGAATAGTCGATCGGGTAATTTTAGGCAAGTTGCACAATGATGATGGTGTTAGTGCGATTTTGGGCGATCGCACTACATAACGGGCTATTCTGTTGCTGACATTGGGTTTTGGTGCTTTAATGGAGTGGATGGGCGATCGCGAGCAGAAACATGATACAGCCAGTAATTTTAGAAAAATTAGCATAACTCCCTGAGCCTCTTCAGACAGAAGTGCTTTATTATGAAGTTGCGAGTCGGAGCGGTGTGCTCGCACTCGTAAATTTGTAGCGTGTATAAGTTTACGTAATTTCGCTGAGGCTTTATCCTGAAATTTTATTACAATTAGGTAGGACAAGTTATGTAGCAGCCAGTATCAGGAGTTACAGATGAACAATCAAAATTTATCTCCAGGACAAGCAAATTTAAAACTTGCACTTTGGAATGCAGAAGCTGAGTCAATAAAAAGTAGTGAAGTATACGCGCAACTTCAAGAGCTTGGGCTTCCCAAAGAATTTATCAGTCGATTGCATCAGCTAATTACTTTTACAAAAAAGGTTGGAGGTAAAGTTTTTGCTGTTGGAAAAATTGTGCTGCTAAAAATTCTTGAGTTCGTTAAGGCTCATCCATTTTTAGTAGTCGGTGCTGGGATAGGTGCTGTAGTTGGGGCTGCTATTGCAGGTTTAATAACTTCAATACCATTTTTAGGGCAAGTTTTAGTTCCGGTGGCAGCAGCATTGGGAATAACTGTTACTGTAATGGGTGCAGTGGTTGGGCATAGACTAGACAAACAATTTCCAAACGTGGGTGAAGATGTTGGTGAAATTGTTCAACATTTCTTTTCTCTGTTTGCAGACGTATTCAATACTGTATTTCGTAACGTTATTACTGCTTAATCTCCAACCTGAAATTACTGAGATTTAATAATGTCTAACAAGCAAGAATTGACGAAAGAACAATTGATCAAACTAATTGAAGAACTAAAGAATAATCCGAGTGATGGAGTGGGACTTATTGCTGATGCTGGAGTGACTGCATTAGGCGCTGGTGGAGCTGGAGCAGCAGCAGCAATTTTAGGGTCAACCACCGCTTCCATACCCATTTTCACAGCCGTAACAGGTCTTGGTATGGTTGTAGCTGCTCCTGCTGCCCTCGTTGCGGGTGCTGCTGTAGTTGGCGGAGCCACTGTATATGGTGTATCGAGATTCATCAAAGATGGTGGCTTTCATGAAGGTAAACGCAAGCAGTTATTGAATGAGTATGAAGAACAGTTAAGAGAAGTTGAAGCTAAAGAGAGACGGTCTAACTTTGATGAGCAGGATAAGACAAGATTTTATTTGGTGCTGAAAGAAGCAGTGACCAATAATTTAATTAGTCCTGACGATGCTCATCAATTGGTGCAATCGTTAGAAAATGGTCATATTTCCCTTAGTGAAGTCTATGAACTTTTAGAGCAACTTTTTTCAGATAGCCCAATAACTCAACCTATAAAAGTAGTTATTGCTTGTCCAAATTGTTCTCAAAAGCTACGCGCTCCAAGTAATTTAGGACAACTGAATTTAAGCTGTCCCAAATGCAAGCATAGTTAGTCCTGTGTTCCCAAGTAATATTTCGACGAGCGAGCAAAGGTTACTAGCCGCGGCTCACCTTTGCCGTTAGAAAACTAGGAAAGATGCGATCGCCCACTATTGACTGCTAAAATTAAGGGCGATCGCTTGTTATGATTGTATTAAAATAAAAACGACCGCAATGGGCAATTATGATGACTATTCCTGATATTAAGATCGCCCTTATTGCAGCAACTTCCAGAATCATTCTTGCCCGAAGTCAACAACTTCATCGGCTTTGTGATGCACAAGCACCAAAATAGAATAGCTGAGCTCAAACTCCCAGACGATATTGCCAAAGCTTGGGCAAAAAGGTTCGAGGAGGTCGATCGCTTAAAACTAATGACTAATTAGCCGGAGAGCGAATATCAGCAACTCCTACTCAACAAGTAGCCGATCGCCCTTAAAGAAAAAAACTAATATCAACTTGGAAAAACTCACCTAATTTCCTGGCTTCATCTATTTCGAGATCCCTTCCGCTAACAAAAACTTTATCGACCTCTGTTTCCGTTCCCAAAACAGGAATCAAATCAGATTTGTCCAAATTTCTCGCATCCATTAAATGTTGCAACATTGAAGCAGCATTTCCTGGAGGAATTGGATAATTTTCAGATTCAAATTTTTCAATCAGCGTTATCAGAAGCTCCAGAAATAACTCTTCCTCCAGCGATCGCATAGGGCGGTGTTCCAGTTCGCAAGCGATAGCGATCGCGACCTCGTTTTCTGCTTCATTTGCGATCGATTTTGGTTGATACCGAACAAGTAAATCTGTATAATATTTTGCATCAAAAGTACGGAGCGTGTTTCCACTCATCCTTACTTAGATTGACACAGGCAGCGATTGCTTTCCCTATTTAAGCTACCGTAACAGCTATATTTTCTAGCACTACATTAGGTACATTTCCACTACCTAAAACCTGTGTAGCATCTAAAACTTCTATCCCTACCAATAACTCATTTTCCCCAATATTTAAAGCTATTTCGTCAGTTAACTGTAAAGTGCGACACTGATGTTTGCCTTCTACAAGTCTAATGTATAGAGCATCAATTTCGGAATCATAACTAATCTTCATAAACTTTCACCTGAAAAAGAAAAAGTATAAACTGCGATCGCAACTAACTCAGTATCAGTATAGGCAACAATCGGTATGACTTTATTGACAAAATAGAACCGCTCCTGCCAATCATTATTATACTGAAAAGTAGCTTGATATTTGTACCTAACATTTTTAGCAAGTTGTCGATTACCTGTCATAATGGTATCAATAATTCGGCTTCATTGGTACCTATTTCAATCGCTTGTTCCTGGGCATGATTAGTTAACCTAATAGGTTTCACTCTTTCTTGTCCAATAGATACAGCACATTCCAGGTTCATTAAGTACAGCAGCAGCCTTAATTGTGTGATGTTAATCTGTAGGGTGCGGATCTGCTTCATATTAGATAAAACTTGCAGATTGTTGATGGCGACGCACCTTACACGGGCGATCGCAAGATTGTGTGTACTACATATACATGGAATATGCTGTAAAAAAAGAAGGTGGATAGAGTTCCTCAAAGAAGGCAATTCATATAATTTTAATCAAGTGCTAAAACAGTTTTATAAAGAGCTAATGAATGGGTATCAGCAGGTAATCAAGCCTCATAATTTGCCGAAAAAAAAGCGAAGTCGTGATTATTCTGGATAATGCTAGTTTTCACAAGAAACAAGAGTACCTAAAAATAATTGAAACAGAAATGCCTAACCTTCATTGAGAATTCCTCCCCGAATACAGCCCCGACTCTAACTTAATTGAATTAGGATGGCATTCGGCAAAAGAATATATGGCCAATCGACTTTTTACATCGATTGAAGAGCTAGAGTATTTATTGCACCGCCTCTTAAATGAAGGGTAATTAATAATTATATGGGGTCGCAAAATCAAAAATAATGGTAATGATTGTATCAGAGTTTAAATGTGCAACAGCTTAAACCTATAGAACATCAACTTTTTATTCCTATTAGCAGGGCTTGTCAAGGCGGATTTTTTACAAGTTTAGAATTAGTCAAATCTGTTGTCAAAAAAAGTCTAACTCAGACGGAACTATCTGTAGCTGTAAATATCCTTAATATAGTTTATCAAACTTGTATAAATGTGGCTGATTATTTCAAAATACTATGCAAATTGTTTGTGATGAATATTTGCCCAAATGGAATTATTGAGCCGTACTCAACCTGAGTAGTTCATTAAGTGATTTATTTTCTATTGCTCAGCGGAAATCTTGTCAGCTACAAACACTAAGCGAACTTTACCCGCTTGCAAATTAGTTTTAACCTTTTGCCAAAATCTTTCTTCATTAGCATTTGCGCCGAGAAACTCTTCAAAAATCTGTTCGGGATCGCGATCCCGATCGCGACAATTAGCTTCAAACAGAGCAATAATGGAATCGACAGGCCAGTAAACTAACGCATTAGCAGCATAGTCGATCGACTGATCCAAAACTTTTTGCCGCAGTTCGGCATTAGGAGTTCGCCGGACATCCACCAAAGTAGGAACGGCATTTTGGTCGAGAAACAAATGATCCAGCGACCACTGCACCGCTGTTTCCTCATCGCTGGCCACTGCTGCTTCCCGCGAAATTAACAGCCACCTGCGCGCCGTAGCCCGATCGATTTGGTCTCCCGCGATCAAATTAGGATAAGTTACTAGCAAGTCTTGTAACTGGTCTTCCGAGTCCTAGGGCTGTTCCATCATTTCTACCAGCCTGTCGTCGTCCTGAATCAGATAAATACCTCCAGCCATGCCAGCCCACCTACTTAATTTTAGATTTTAGATTTTAGATTTTAGATTTTAGATTTCAGGCTTAGTTATTAGTCTTCAGTCTTCAGTCCGCAGCCAATGATATCATGTCCGATCGATTAACCATAATATCCCCGTCGCGGCGGGTTTTTGAGATCGTCAATTATTGGCAGGTATTGTTGGCTCACAGGCCCCTACAAAAATTGCGGTCGCTCGACCGGACATGATATGATTTGTGAAGGCGGAAGGCATTGGTCAGAATTCAATAAAAATTTTGAATTCAATAATTTTTATTGCTTGTTAATTCAACAAAAAATCCTTTCTGACTAATGACTAATGACTGATGACTAATGACTAATCACTCATACAACCAGTAAATACTCGCTGTGCCGGCCCGGTCATGTAAATCCGCCCAGAAACTTCTGCCCATTCGATTTCCAAAACGCCGCCGGGGAGCTCAACAGCAGTTGCCCGATCGCACTTCCCTACCAACACCCCTGCTACCACAGCAGCACAAGCACCAGTCCCACAAGCTAGAGTAACACCCGCGCCTCTTTCCCACACCCGCATTTTTACATAGTCTGAACGTACCACTTGAATAAACTCCGTATTGGTACGCTGCGGGAATGCTTTGTTGTGCTCGAATTGAGGCCCGACAGTTTCTAAAGCAATCGCCGCAACATCCTCTACAAAAGTAATGCAGTGAGGATTGCCCATGCTGACGCAGGTAACACACCAAGATTTATCAGCTACTTCGATCGGCACATCTATAACTTTGGCATCCGCTGCAGCCAAAGTTGTCGGAATTTCCGCAGCCAGCAGTCTGGGAACCCCCATATCCACCTTCACCTGACCGTCCGATCGCAATTCCGGGGTAATCACACCAGCCAGAGTGTGGATGCGGTACTGACTTTTCGCCTCTGACCCTTCCAAATCGGCGATAAACTTAGCCAAACAGCGAATCCCGTTGCCGCACATTTCCGGTTCCGAACCGTCGGAGTTAAAAATTCGCATCGTATAGTCAGTGTCGCTTTGACCCGGAAGAGCAAATATCACGCCGTCTGCGCCAATCCCGAAATGTCGATCGCACAAATCCACAGCTTGTTCTGGTGTAATCGCCGGTTCTGACGAGTGGCGGTTGTCAATCAGAATAAAATCATTTCCCAGTCCGTGATACTTCGCAAACTCGATCGGCATAAAAACAAACCTCTTTTGGTTAAAACTGATTAGATAATTTGATGACCAAATTACCCATTTCCCAGTATTGTAAAGCTTTATGCAATTTATAGTCCTTTCTAGTGAAATATAAACAAATATAATATTTATAACTCCCAGCGATATCTAATTAATGCTGATGTCAATTGCTCCATGAATATCGGTGGAAAACTAACCGCCAACTGGTTTATCCCTCATCGGGTAGACGCCCTTGTAGTTGCGGCAGTAAGGGTTAAACGGTATAAACAGAAGAATATGGTTTAAGGTAATATTTGACTATAATTTTCTGAACTATGTCTGAATTTGAAACCGGATTGCCCAGCGTTCGCTTAATACAAAGCTACATCAAAGACAAACAACAGGTGGAAATCAAACTCCTGACCGGCGACTTAGTAGCTGGCAGAATTTTTTGGCAGGATAATAGCTGCATTTGCCTCCTAGATCCATCAGAAACACAAATTCTGATCTCGCGACCAGCCATTGCTTATCTCAAACCCAACGGCTGAGGAGACAGAGAGAGTGGGAGAGGGGGAGACAGGGAGAGGGGGAGATTGGGAGATTGGGAGAGTGGGAGAGGGGAAAAATCTTCCCTCTTCCCTCGAACCTCTTCCAACTTCGGTCTTCCTTCTATCCGTTACATCCGTTACATCCGTTACATCCGTTACAGAATCCGTTGCCGAACTTCCCTAATCGCTAAACAGCTTTTCACTGACTTGGGCCTTGACCAAAGGCAGCTTTAAAGCAGGTTGCGGCACCGGTGGTGAGGCCGTCCGCTGCATCAAGCCGAGCTCGTAGAAGCCGCCGCACAGCAGCAAACGATCGCCTTCTTGCAAATTGCTACTTCCGTCGGGCCAGCGAGTAAATTTCCCTTCCCGGCGGATCGCCCGCACCTGCACCCCGTACTGCGTCAGCACATCTACCTCTGAAAGTTTTTGGCCCGCCCAAGGGCTGTTTGCTGGCAGTCTCAGCCACTGGCAAGAACTGTCCCCCTGCGGGACTGCAACTTCCCCCTTCGCCAGCAACTCAAAACTGATGAGTTCTTCCGGTTCTCCCACTACAAAAAGTCGATCGCCCGACTGCAAAGCTGTCTTCCCGTTAGGATAATCAATTTCCTCGCCATTCTCGCGGACGATCGCCATCACGCTGACCCCTGTCAACTGCCGCAAGTTAGTTTCTTCCAGAGTCATGCTGGCGATGGGAGAACCTGACGGCAAGCTGTACCACTCGCTGTTCATATCTCGAACCGCCACTTTCAAATCCCGCGAAACCGCCAAAGGTTCGCGCGGCGGCCGCAATTCCAGATAGCGGCGGCTGCGAATTTGCTGCACATCCCGCCCGATCGCCATTGCCGAGAGCCCCATGCCAGCGAGCAAGTGGGAAGACAGTTCCAAACTGGCCTCAAACTCCGGCTGCACGACTTCCCAGGCCCCCAATTGGTAAAGCAGTTCAATGTCTTTATCTTGGTTCGCGCACACCACAATATCCAAATCCGGGACTAATTCTAAAGCCCGCTTCAGACACAAGCGAGTGCTCATGGGATCGGGAAGGGCGATCGCCATTGATGCGGCCCGTTCCACCCGCGCGGCTTCCAATACGTGCAAGCTGGCAGCATTCCCGTAAATATAAGGAATTCCTTGCATTCTGCAATCTTGAATTCTACTTTCTGACTCATCGATCACCACAACAGAACAGTTGCGGCTTTGCAGCATTTTGACTAAAATTCTGCCGACTCGCCCGTAGCCGCAAACCACAACATAATTTTGTTCCGGCAAACTTTCAGCTATTGCCACAGGTTGAGATGTTTCGTCAAAATAGCGCTGCAAAGGCCCGAAATTTTCCGCCCATTTCAATAACTGGGGAACGCTTCTCAACACAAACGGAGTCAGCACCAGGGTGACTGCTGTCGTGCCTAAAATTAACAGGTAAACGTTGCGCGAAACCAGCCCCATAGCTTGGCCGGCACTAGCGAGTACAAACGAGAATTCTCCTATTTGAGCTAAGCCCAAACCTGCGATTAATGCTGTTTTTAGCGGATAGCCAAATAGTCGGACGATCGGCGTTATAATCAAGAACTTGCCGACAAATACTATAAATACCAGTCCCAGAATTACTTCTAGATGGTTCCACAGAAACATCGGGTCAATTAACATTCCGATGGTGACAAAAAATAAGGATGCAAAAATATCTCGCAAAGGCTCGACATAAGTTAGAGTTTGGTCAGCATATTCCACCTCCGAAATCATTAAACCCGCCACAAATGCGCCCATCTCGATCGAAAAACCCAAATATTCTGTCAGCAGCGCAATCCCTAAAGCCAACACCACAACTCCCAGCAAAAACAGTTCTCGACTTTCGGTTTTCGCCAAATAGCGCAGCAACTGCGGTACCATCCAAATGCCCGCGACTACAGCACCGATCGCAAATAACCCGATCCGCAGCAGGGCCCACGCTACCGTCATGCCGATCTCTTCTGCTGGCTGATTGAGTGCCGGCAAAACTGCTAACATTAGCCCCAAAGCCAAATCTTGAACTACTAATATTCCCAACATGACTTGACCGTGGGAAGTACCGGATTCATTGCGCTCCATCAAGCATTTCAGTACAACTGCAGTCGAGGAAAGCGACAGAATTGCCCCTAAAAACACGCCTTGAGCAGGCGATTCTACCCAGCCTACAGCTAAGGAAATTGCAGTAGTAATAGCGATCGTCAGCACAATTTGCAAGCTCCCTCCGCCCAAACTAATGGCTTTTACTTTCTGGAGTTCGGCGAAAGAAAATTCCACTCCCAAGGCAAATAACAGAAAGGCAACCCCGAATTCAGCCAGGGTGTCTACCTGAATTAATTCTTTAATCAGCCCCAAACCTGCCGGCCCAACTACGATCCCTCCCAGGAGATAGCCGAGAATTACCGGCTGTCGCAATAGCGATGCAAAGAGTCCTCCTGCGGCGGCAGCAGCGAGAACTAGAACTAAGTCAACGATCAGTCGGAAGTCTTCTTGCACAACTTTATGAAAAAAGTATAAAGTTATATTATAGTGTCTAATGTGTTGACTATGTTTAGTGGGTTGACAGTAGTTGAGGAACAAGCACAACGGCCACCCTCGACTAAGGTATTTTTTCATTGCACAGAGTTCAACTTCTCACAAAAAGCTTAACCTCTGGCAAGTTGATCGAGGGATTGCGGCGGTATTAGTGGTAATGTTTCACCTCAACGAGATGAGCGCCGAGAGATTAAATCAAGTTACTTTTTTTAATTTATTTCAGGCTGGGTGGAGCGGTGTTGATTACTTTTTTGTATTGAGCGGTTTTCTCATGGTGTAGGTTCACCGATCGGCGAATGGTAAAAAGGATTAGTTAAAATTGTTTTTATTTATGCATGCCCTGCTTGCAGATTTACCCTATCTACTGGATAATTACTCAGGCACTTTTGTGTTTTTTTATAGTAATCCCCGGTTTTGCTAACAATAAAAATTTAGGTTTTAGACAAGTAATTTGGTTTAATCTTGATACCTCAAAATGACTTGCCCATTCGGGATGTAAGTTTGACAAAGCTGCCGTCGCACCTGTAAAGACTGCGCTAGAGGCGATCGGCTCCCTAACTGTCAGGTCAAGCAGATATGGTATTACTTGCTAGAGAAATGCTGCGCGATCCTTATTGGCGGATGCCGGCTGCGAAGCAACTGCGTCAATCCGTGCCACTTCAATTCAATAAGCTCGCGCTTGGTAATTAAGCGGATTTGCGATCGATTTTAGGTGCGCCGATTTAATCAATTAACACGAGTGAATATGTCTGAGATTCAAAACAAGGTTGCGATGGTTACAGGAGCAAGTAGCGGTTTAGGTGAAGCCAGCGCTCATCGTTTAGCCGCCAGCGGAGCCAAACTCATGCTGGCGGCCCGCCGCGAAGATAGACTCAAGGACTTAAGTAGGTCGGTGCGAAAAAACCGAACTATGTTAAAATAAGTAAAGATAGGAAATACGTCTACCAAGGTAACTCAA
>NZ_JAUBRP010000065.1:0-35928 GCF_036701935.1 Microcoleus sp. M2_D5
TAAAAGTTTTTTTTAGTTATTTAGTAATGCACAAATTTAGGTGTTTGTCAAATTAATTTAGATGCGTTTACCCTGGTCAAAATAATAGTATAATGTTGTTGGCATCCAGACAACTGTTAAGCCAAAAATTACTCATTTTCGAGCGCGCGAAAATCCCGAAGCGCAACAGTTTGAGGTGTGGTAATTGTGCAAATTTAATAATTAATATCGGGCGAGTGTACTAGGAATTAAAGGAGTTAATACCATGTCGGGCGATCGCCTGCAAAACATTGTTAACCGCTTGACAGATCGTCTAAAGCGCGATGTATTAGTTGAAAAATCCCTCTACGACATTCGAGAAATTTTGCAGAGCGATCGCGCGGTGCTGTATTATTTTTACAGACAGTGGCAGGGTCGAGTGACTTACGAGATGTTGAGTGCGATCGAACTCTCAATCTTGGGTTCAACGGGGCCAGATGAATGTTTTAACGACGAATACGCTGCTTTGTACGAAGCCGGCAGAGTTAAAGCAATTGCAGATATTGAAGTAGAAGCAATTAACCCATGCCACCGAGATTTTCTGCGTAGCCTGAAAGTTCGGGCCAATTTAGTCGTGCCAATTTTAACAGCAAAAGGACTGTGGGGGCTGTTAATTGCTCATCAGTGCAGCGGGCCCCGCACTTGGTCGCGATCGGACATTGAATTCATGCAGCAACAAGCGCAAAATATGGCAATTTCTCCCACAATTCAAGATAGTTAATCTTGAATCCCAGATTCTGCTTTGTGACTATTCGGGTGCATTGTCGGTGCAATGGAAAATTACCAACTGTCCCAAAATATGGTGTTCTCTTGTTAGGCGGAGGTTTGTAGCGACTCATAGGGCTGGATGAGAATCTCAGCGGGAATTCCTAACTCTTGATTCAGCTTCCGAATCATTTCCAAAGTCAAGGAGTGTTTGCGAGATAATATCTCAGAAACTTTAACTCGACTGCCAATACATTGTTCCAAATCGCTATCCGACCATCCGCAGGCGTCCATGTAGTATTGAATGGCTGCAATTGGATCGGGTATTGCGATCGGAAAGTGTGCCTTCTCGTAAGCTTCTACTAGGGTACTGAGCACATCTAGGCGATCGGAGTCAGGTGTATTAGCAGGTGCATTAAACAGCAACTCAACCTCTCGAAGGGCATCCTGATAGTCAGTTTGGGTTCTAATTGGACGTATTTCCATATATCAATTTGTGTTTAGATTGTTTCTGCATCTACCTTGTCATACTCGGCATGAGTGCCAATAAAGCGGATAAAAATAATGCCTATGTCATAACGAATGGCAACAATCAGCCGATAGGAATTGCCTTTGATGTTAAACACAACACGATTGTTCGCAATGATGCTAGCATTACGATGAGCGGACTTAACATCGACTGGACTCTGCCAATCGGCGTGAGACGCCTCGTAGTACCAAGTTTTTAGTGCTTCTGAGGCATCTGGATGAGTTTCCCAAAAGTTTCGCAAGGTGCTGCGGGACAAAATACGCATAGAAATTTGTGACTGGAACTCCCGAAACACGAGACAATTGAAATATCGGTTCTGCCATTCTCATAGGGCAAAGAATAACCTGCTATCTCATCATTTTATCACAGAATCTTTGTCTCTAGGAATAGTTGGTGGCAAGGAGTTTTCGGATGCTGGGGGAGCGAAACCCAAGAATGATATCTTGAGGAGATACGCCGCGTTGAATCAGTTCTCGATCGATGTAGATTTCGGTACTGTTGTGTTGAATCCAGATTTGATTTTCGATGAGATCGAGCTGCATGGCACACCCATAGATGCGATATTCGTCGCGCCATTCGTTGTGCATGACGAGATATCGATCGCGGGCGAAATCGAAGATTAACTGAGCATTTGCGTCATTTGTAGCAAAGTCTTCGAGAAAATCACAAACAATTTTGCGGTATTCGTTTAGTCTATCCATTGGTCGATCGCCTCACGAGTTGGATTGTAAATAATTAGTCGGATTTCATAACGTTCGATGACAGTTTTTGCGGGTTCAAATCTGAGAAAAATTTGGTAGGTATCGGTGGGTACTGCCAGATACAGGACACGTTCTGGTTCGCTAGAGACTTCGATGGCAACGCGATAGTTGAGGAATTGACCGAGGGCGGTGTGGAATTCAGAAATGGTGGAGCCACCTGCGAAACTTTTGACTTCTACAGCTATTTTACGTCCTTCTTTTTCAGCGGCGATCGCTTCTTCTGCTGCAAGATCGATGTAGACATCAGCAACACCATAGCGTAACTGGTAGGGATCGTGGGTAATCTTCCAGCCATCTTTTTGTAGGGCGATTTTCACAGTGTTGTGGAAGAGATCCTTTGCCATTTTTAGATTTTACCCAAGGATTTACATCGGACACTATTAGGAATGAGAATTAAATAACTTACACTCTTGATGACTGTTGTGGGATGGGCGTCCCGCCCGTCCTTAAAAGACGGGCGGGACGCCCATCCCACAATAAAAAAGGGAAATTATTTAATTGACGCTCCTTAGTAAATATAATACCAGAATATTACGCACCAATAACTGTAACCGATCGCCCCATTGGAGCAGTACGCATTTCAGTTGTAAGGTGCGTCAGATATTTAAACTCTCAATAATCGTTCTAAAAGCTCACCTGACGCACCCTACAATTTGATTTTAGTATGCCACTTGCATAATTCCTGTTACTATTAACTAACAGCTACAGCCTCCCCCAAAGGATGCTGCTGCAAAACCGATCGCAAATACTTCCCAGTATAAGAACGAGGATTTGCCGCCACATCCTCCGGCGTCCCCGCCACAATAATCTCGCCGCCCTTATCTCCCCCTTCCGGGCCTAAATCGATCGCCCAATCGCAGCACCGAATCACATCCAGATTGTGTTCGATTACCAAAATTGAATTCCCCTTATCCACCAATCTTTGCAGCACATTTAACAAATGGTGAACATCATAAAACGACAAACCCGTCGTCGGTTCATCGATTAAATAAAGCGTCTTCCCAGTAGCGCGGCGCGACAGTTCCGTTGCCAATTTTACCCGCTGCGCTTCGCCCCCAGAAAGCGTGGGCGCCGGCTGTCCCAACTGAATGTAACCCAAACCAACATCAAGCAAAGTTTGCAGTCTGGCACCCGCCCTGGGAATATTTTTAAACATTTCCAAAGCTTCCTCGACAGTCATGTTCAAAACATCAGAAATCGACTTACCTTTATACTTAACTTGCAGCGTTTCCCGGTTGTACCGCGCACCCTTGCAAACCTCACACTGCACGTAAACATCCGGCAGAAAATTCATCGAAATCACGTTCACGCCTTGGCCGCCGCAAGCTTCGCACCTTCCTCCTTTCACGTTAAAAGAAAACTGTCCCGCTTTGTAACCTCTTGCCTTCGCTTCAATGCTTTCGGCAAACAAATCTCGAATCACATCAAAGACTCCGGTATAAGTAGCGGGATTAGAACGCGGAGTGCGGCCGATGGGAGATTGATCGATGACAATTACTTTATCAACCACATCCTCTAGAGAGCGTTCGCCCTTCGTTTTTAGGGCGTCCATATCGGGCGGTAAAGGCACTTTTTTGGTGATATAGTGTTGCAGCGACGGGTAGAGCAATTCATTGATTAAAGTTGATTTTCCCGAACCGGAAACCCCCGTCACGCAGACGAGTTTTCCGAGGGGAATTTCTACATCAACATTTTTTAAATTGTTGCGCCTCGCATTTGTGATTGAGAGAGCTTTGCCGTTGCCTTTTCTTCTTTCATTAGGGGTTTCAATTACTCGTTTTCCAGACAAATAAGCACCAGTCAAAGATTCCTCGGCTGCCAGCAAATTTTCTAAACTTCCTTGCGAGATAATTTTGCCACCGTGAACGCCGGCACCCGGCCCGATATCGACAATGTGGTCGGCCGCTCGCATGGTTTCTTCATCGTGTTCTACGACAATCAAAGTATTGCCTAAATCGCGCAATTTTGTTAAGGTTTGCAGCAGGCGAAAGTTGTCTCTTTGGTGCAAACCGATGCTCGGTTCGTCCAAAACGTAGAGAACCCCCGTCAAACCCGAACCGATTTGAGTCGCTAGCCGAATTCGCTGGGCTTCTCCGCCAGAAAGCGTCATTGCTGCGCGGTCTAAAGTCAGGTAATCTAACCCGACATCGAGCAAAAATTGCAGCCTTGCTTTGATTTCTCTCAGGGCTAAATCCGATATTTGGAATTGCCGATCGCTCAATCCCAAATTATTTACTCTTTCGCGGCATTCGCGAATCGAAATACTGGTTAAATCTACAATTCCGTACTGTCCCAACCGCACCGAAAGCGCCTCTGGTTTCAAGCGTTTGCCGTGACAAACCTCGCAAGAGCGATCGACCCGATACTGTTCCAGCTTCTGCTTGATCAAATCGGAACCGGTATCGTCGTACTGGCGCTGCAACATGGAAATTACGCCATTAAAATCTCTCCTAAAATCAGTGCTGCCGTCGCGCTTTTTACCTTCGGCGCTGCGCTTTTGCTCATTGCCGTACAAAATCACCCGCTGGTGTTCGGGCTTTAATCGATACCAAGGAGTGTCGATATCAAACCCGCAAGTATCAGCAATACTGCAAAGCAAAGAAAGATAATAAGAATTGTCTTTGTCTGACCAAGGCGCGATCGCACAATAAAGAGGCGCTTTCTCGTCGGGAACTACCAACTCCGGTGCAAAAGTCCGCAAACTACCCAAACCGTGGCAGTTTGGGCACGCGCCGTAGGGCGAATTAAACGAAAATAACCTGGGTGAAAGTTCCTCCATTACTGCGCCGTGTTCGGGACAAGCAAAGTTTTCGGAAAATACGATCTGCCCCTGTGGTTGAGAATTTTCATCACTCGGTAACTCTTCAAGTATCGCAATTCCCTCAGAATGGCGCAAACAAGTTGCCATAGAATCAACTAAACGTTCTTCTAAACCGGGTTTTTTAATTAACCGATCGACAACTATCTCGATATTGTGCGTATGATTTTTATCTAATTCAATATTTTCCGAAAGTTCTAAAACTTCTCCGTTAACTTTGACGCGGATAAATCCTTCAGCAGCTAAACTCGACAATAATTTGCGGTGAGTGCCTTTTTTTCCGCGCACAACTGGTGCCAGAAGGTGAAAGCGAGTGCCGTCGGGAAGTGCCATGACTCGATCGCACATTTCATCAATTGTCTGCGGCGCAATGCAGCGATCGCAAATCGGACAGTGCGGTTCGCCAGCTCTGCCGTAGAGCAATCTGAGATAATCGTAAATTTCTGTAACAGTGCCGACAGTCGATCGCGGGTTGTGAGAAGTTGACTTTTGGTCGATCGAAATAGCCGGACTCAACCCCTCGATCGCATCTACATCCGGTTTGTCCAACTGTCCCAAAAACTGGCGCGCGTAGGCGCTGAGAGACTCGACGTAGCGGCGCTGTCCCTCGGCAAAAATTGTATCGAAAGCCAGGGAAGACTTACCAGAACCGGAGACACCCGTAAAAACAATCAGTCGATCGCGCGGCAATTCCAGATCGATATTTTTCAGGTTGTGCTGTCTCGCACCGCGAACCCGAATCGTATTTTGGTTGTGAGAGTGAGAATTCGTCAAATTATGCCCGTTGCGGGATGCACTTGGCTGGCTGTTTGAGGTTTCGGCGCGTTGGGACATGAGAGTAGTGCAAAACAGTGCTTAACCATCTTAGCGCTGCCTTTGGAATAGGTGGCATCCAAACTCAAGAATATCAAAGAATAGTCAAATAAGTTTCCGTCGGCCCGTCAGGCAAAACTTTCAATCTTTGATTTTTCAAATCTATTTCAATTCCCAGCGCTTCCATCGGAATCACGCCTAAAAGTGGAGTTTTCCCCTCTGGCAATTCCAAACACTCAAAAGTCCCTTCGCGGCCGCACAGAGAAATTTTGGCATCTTGAAAAATCCTCGCCTCGCTAATGCCCGTAGCAGTCTCCACAACCACTTCCTTGAGAATTCTCAAACCAAGTCTAGCAATGACATCTTTCGGCAAACACAAAGTAGTCGCGCCCGTATCCACTAAAACATTTTCCAGCGTTACAGACCTGATTTGCTCGATCGGAATCATGCCCCGTTCGGCATCAGCTTGATCTATCAGATTTTGGATCGCTAGCGTTGTGATAACTTTTCCCATTGAGGTTTTTGTAGTTGTTTCCATTTTTTTCAAAATATCATAAATTGCTGCTTTCATTTTAGCACATATTCCACCTCTTTTCTGGCGATACCATTGTTTTTATATCTGTGTCTAAATTATCCAACTATTGCACGCCAATAAGCTTGTGAGTTTGCAAAGACAACCTGTAACTAGGGTTTTGTTTCAGCAATTCCAAAATCATCGGAATACCTGATTTTCTTGAATTCCATTCCGGCTGCAAAAAAACTGGAATGTTTACATTATTTGCCAAATATTTATGGTAAAATTGAACTTCTTCGCCAGTGCTAACCACCAATTTAATTTCATTAGCTCTAGTCCAAAATATCTCTTGTACGGGGTATTTAGGGCTGACGTGTTCTTTAGGAGAAAGAGTAATCCAAGCCAGCGGCGAAATATCCTGCCAGCAAGCACCGGAAGTTTCAATGCTGACCTGCTTGTCAGCTTCTAGCAAAGCTGCAACTAACTCCGGCAAATTCCGGTGAATGAAAGGCTCGCCGCCGCTAATTACCACCCTCGGAGACTGTAATTGAGCTAGCAATTGGGCGATCGACTGCGGCACAGACGGCAAACCTTTGCCCCCATGTTCGTAGCCTGTATCGCACCAAGGACACCCCACAGGGCAACCTGCCAATCTGATAAAATCAACTAAAGTCCCCGTCCAGTAACCTTCGCCTTGAACAGTACACTGAAAAGTTTCGTGAATTGGTAATTTTAGTTGTAAATTAGACACCCGAAGTTACGCCTCAAATCAATTAATTACGTTGTTTAGATATAATATTCTTAAATTGTTATTTCTTCGCGGTTTGCAGCAAATAAAAACAGTCCTGAACCTATAAACGGGGTTTATGAAAAAAATTATCCGTTTTATCCCAGAAGCTTGACTCAGAAATCCGGTTTCTTCATAGCTTTGGTATGAGTCCTTAAAAATCCACCGCAAACCGCAAACAACTCTTTAATTATGCTGTTCGGGTTCCATCATAGTAGCCCAGCGACGTTTCAGGGCCAAAGTCAGCCCGTCAGCAATGGGGACAACACTAAGAGTAACTCTGGGATCTTTACGCAATTTGTCGTTGAAACTACGAATGGCGAGGGTGCTTTCGTCTTGTACTTGAGGATCGGCAACTCGTCCAGACCACAGAACATTGTCAATTACAATTAAACCGCCATTGCGTACAAGTTGCAGCGATCGCTCAAAATAAGCCTCATAATTTTCTTTATCAGCGTCGATGAAGGCAAAATCAAAGGTTCCAGCTTGTCCCTCGGCTATTAGTTTGTCGAGAGTATTTATTGCTGGGCCCAACTGCAAAGAAATCTTATTAGCAACGCCCGCAGCTTCCCAATAGCGTCGCGCGATCGCAGTATATTCCTCGCTGACATCGCAGGCAATAATTTGACCGTTAGGAGGCAGCGCTAAAGCTACGCACAGCGAGCTATAACCAGTAAAAACGCCAATTTCTAAGGTTTTGGTCGCTCCCATAAGCTGCACCACGAGCTCCATAAACTGACCTTGTTCGGGAGCAATCTGCATCATCCCCATAGGATGTTTAGCAGTTTCTTCCCGTAGTGAAGCGAGAATATCTGGCTCCCGCAGAGAAATAGATAACAGATAATCGTAAAGTTGATGTTCTAGGCCAAGAGTTGAGTTCGCCATCGGTTTGTCCTTGCTGCTCACTTTTGATTTTAGATTGTAGACGCCCTGTTAATGGAAATCGGAGAATGTAGAGTTAATTTAGGCATCTATTTTGCTGTGGCTGAGGGCAGGTTGCAGTAGCAGTGTCTCGGTTACACAGAGGCAACTTGCAAAACGCGCGCTCTACTTCCAAATCAGTTTATCTCAGCCACAGGTGATTTAGCAGCTCTGGAAAATAAAAATAGATAGAGGGGAGCGTTTTGAGATTCCTGCTTTTCTAGCACTAGCACCGCGTAACGCCGTTAGCGATACCCGTTCAAAAAATGAATGCAACTGTATACAATCTGCAAACCCATACATAATCAGCTATTGCCCATATCAAATCTCAAATCTCAAATGGTATGAGTTGGGGAGAATGTGACTTCATCCTGATTACTAAGGAATGAGAATTAAATAACTTCCACTCTTGAAAGTGGGATGGGCGTCCCGCCCGTCATGAGTGGACGGGCGGGACGCCCATCCCACAATAACAACTAAAATTGTAAGTTATTTAATTCGCGATCCTAACTAGATGAACTGCGAAAAACATAAGTATGTCATTGCCAGTGAAATGAAGCAATCCCAAAGGTTTTGATTAGTTTACATTTTGTTACAGGGTCATTTTTTTTGTGTCGTTCTACTTAATCGTCAATGAGTTATTATTGAGGACTTATATCATGTCCGATCGATTATCCCTAATACGGTAGGGGCTCCCCTCACGAACAATATCTGCCAAGAATCTCCAATCTCAAAAACCCGCCCTTTTAATCGCTCCAAAACCAACAAACCGTTTCATTTAACTATTATGGATGGGTTCAAGCCCGTGTATGTTCTTGGAACAAACCAGGCGTCTGGAAACCCTTGTCTCCCGGAGTATTACTAATCACTAATAAACAGGGTTCAATAGGACGATTTCTTAACTGTCACACCTTATGAATCCATACCTAAACAATCTACCCCAAATCTCAACTACTTTCCACGATTGAGGTAGAGCAAGCATTTGGGGGAAAAAACAGGTTTGTCGCAACCCTTGGCCTGCATTTTTACTCATAACTAATGAACGGGGATTAATAGGACGATCGCTTAACTGTCACAGTTTATTACTCCATATCTAAAACACCTACCCACAATCAAAACAACATTCCACCAAGGCATCGCTATGTATTACACTTTCGCAGGTTTTGGCGCCGCCACAGGCATATTTTTGCTGCTAGTTTTTGCCATTCTGCAATGGCTGCACGTTTCCGCCGGCAGTTTTATTGATTGGGTAATTGCCATTGCTATTTTTGAATGGCTGTTGCTGATAGTTACAGTTCCCTGGAATATCCATTTTGAAGCTAAAGAAGTTTTAGCGCAAGCCGCAGAATCGACTAAAAAAAACATTGCTGTCGATCGGGAACAAGTCCAATACGTTACTGTATTAGTTAGCCGATCGCTCTTGGTGGCGATCGCACTTCACCTGTTTAGCGCGATCGCACTTTACGCCCTAGCCGCCGCCGGAATTAGTGCTATTGGCTATCTCAGTTCCGCTGCTGCACTGCTGTTAACTGTACTGCGTCCAGCTATCCGAGGTTATCAGTATTTAGCCCAACGGCTGACAAGTATCCGCCGCCAATTTTTGCACCCCCGCGAAGATATTGTCGAACTCCGCAGCCGCTTTGCACAATTAGAATCTACAGTTAGAGACTTGACCGATCAATTAAGTTCCGACAATCCGAATTCGTGGGTGGCTGTCCAAAATCGGGAACGGGAAGCTATCAGAAGAGAACTAACTACTGTATCCGCATCTCTACAATCTTTGCAAGCGACAAATCAGGCAGAACACACTAAACTCAGAAGAGATGCAGAAAGTGCGATCGCCCAACTCACCGATGATGGGCAATTTCTCAACCACGTCCGCGAAATCATCCGCTTTTTTAAAGAATCGTAAAGTCAGTTGACAATTGACACTTGACAGTTGACAGTTGTCTGTTGACTGTTGTCATTAGTTACCAATGCCCGATGCCCGATGCCCGATTGCAAATTCCCTATCTTTAGATAGATGCCAAATAGTCGCCGATAGTTAAATCTTTAATAACAACAGAATTTGGTCAGTCTTCAGGAAGACGCAATAAAGGTATTTTCCCTAACAGCAATTTTTCGCAAACTATAACCAAAGATAGTTTGTGAATGAGCTAGCTTTGGATTAATATTTAAACATAAGCCAAAGACCTTTTTTGAAAAGATAACCCAGGAATAAATCATGACTAATAGCCAACCAATACCCCCCAAAGAAGAAGTTAGCAAATCAACACCGGCAGACGAACAAATCGAAGCTAATATGGAAGCCCCCCACTACGACAGGGGCATTACTCCTGCGGAGACAGCAGCGCGGCAAGAACGGGAAGGCGCTAACTTCATGCACACAACCACCGAAGCGAAGCAGAAAAGTGCAAAAACTGATGACCAAACCGATGACGAAAGCATTCACACTACAGATGGTTATACAGTAGACAAAGAAGGTCTAGTTAACAATTACGCGATCGAACCGGAAATGTACATCAACGAACCGGGCGATTTGAGAGCAAAAGAAGAAGCCGAAGCCGCAGAACGCGCTCGAATTCTCGCAGAAATCAAAGAGAAAAAAGGCGAGGAAGGAAAACTGACAATGGATGCAGACACCCGTGGCAAAGGGCCGGGCATTATCTAGATTGTGTGCTGTGTAGTTGCGTTTCAGCGCGCGAGGTTGCAACTACTGCAAAGCACAGGGGCGGGTTTTTATAGTTCCGGCAATTATCGATCGATATTTCCGGTAAAACCCGCCCCTATTTTGTTTTGCACATCTGTTTTTTTGAGTTGAGATGTTACATCTGACATCTTGCACCAATATCAATAATCCTTTTTTGGGCGGACTCTCCTGCCCGACCCCTACTCCCCAGAAGAAAACTAATTCTTTGTGGAACAGGCCGTCCAGCCTGTTAAGCGAGAATGGTGCAAGATGTGAGTTACATCGTACACATCTCAATTACCCAATCAATCGGCCAGTTTTCACAGCTCAAAAAAACGCCTTAAAATACCTCAAGCTTTAACATTTTCCCTCAGCCAATTAAACTTAGCCTCAGCTAGCGCCAAATTTTCCAGGACGTTAGGATTGATATCCTCGCGTTCAAATTCTGGTCGATCTAATTCAATATTGCGACCGTATTCTATATGTCGGATCGTACCGCGCATCCTGTCTGCCAGACACAGTGAAATTCCATAATAAAACCGGGAAGCAAAGCCCATATCGTTTTGAAGTTTGATTACTAACTGCCGCCTAGGAATTGCCAGCAAGTGAGTTTCTTCGATCGCCTTTACCGTTGCTAAAGGAGGGCGAGTGTCAATGAAAGAGACTTCTCCCACCAGTTCTCCGCTGGCTATTTTAGCGAGTTCTCTAGTCCGCTCAGCCTCGATTAAAACGCTCAAACTCCCATTCAAAACAATGTAGAGCGCATCTATCTGCCTCCCTTCATGGATCAAAATCCCGCCCGGATCTAGAACTTCTTTTTTACCTTTATGGACGATCCAGTTGATATCGTCATTATTTAACTGGCTCAAAATAAAAAGTGCTTTTTTTCTGCTGCTGTCGGCCATAAGTTTTAGCTCTCGATCGCTTCTTCTTTATATAAAATTTAGATGGCGCGCGATCGCAACTTCTTCCGAAGCAGTCCTCGCTCAATACAGTTTTTTTTATCCTGCCTAACTTCTTGGCAAAACCCATATCGGGCAGGCTTTGCCAATAGCAGATGAATCATGCTGAATCACGATCTCTCAATACTAGCATTTGTTAAACAATCTTTTTTAACTCGATCGACCTCCCCAACCTCCCGCGAAATTCCCGTCTCACAAGCAATTGGGTTCACCCGCCCAGCTTTGGTGCCGGATGGGGCGCGGCAGACAATGCTCCGCGCCCAGTCTTGCTCGCTAAATCGATCGCAAATCAGGATAGCCGGCCAACATATCGTCAGCAGTCAGAGTGTCCCCGTTCGCTTGAGGAGTCCACAGCACCTCAACCGCCAGCAACTGCTCGCTCGATACTCCCCCAATCTGACGCAAAGCTTGGCGCAAATCTTCAGAGTTTTTCACGGCTGGCAATTGCAATTTGCCTTGAGTACCGACAATCACCGTCACCACAATAAATTCTCCGGGCTCTGAATTCACATCAGAAGCAACCAGCGCCCCATTTTCCTGCAAACCTGGCAGGATATTGCTGCTCCCTGCCTGCCGGAGCTGATTGTTATAATTCGAGAGCGTTTCTTCAGTAAATTTACTGCGTTCTGCCAAAGAAAGTTGATTAAACTTAGCTTCGGCTGCTTCCAAACGAGTTTGCACAGATTCAGCGCCCGCGTAAACCCAGTATTCAGGATGCCGCAGCAGCGCCAGAGTAGATTCTTGCAGCACTTGAGCGCGACCGGCTGCTGTATCGGTATCCGCTTTTCGCGCTAGCGAGTCGAGTTCAGCTTGCAAACCGCGGGCCTCTGCTAGCAAACCAACTTGCAAGCGGGCGACAGATACAGTGGTAGTGGCAACGCTGTTGCCGAGTTCGTCAGTTGATCCCCCGGCGCGGCGGAAGCTTTGGACGAGGAAATTAGCAATCGAAATAAAAATCAAAATCGAGAACAGACCGCCAAACCCGCCCCCAAAGCCAAAAAACGGCAGCAAGAACGGGAAACCGAACCCACCTCCGAAGCCGCCACCCGGATAGTAGCCTCCTCCCGACGGCGCGTAAGTGCGACTAGGAGACGAGTAACTGCGCGCCGGAGCACTAAAAGATCCGCCGCCGATACGTCCTCCGCTGCGGGCCGCCAGAGCTCCGTCAGCGTTACCGAGGGCTAGCGTCAGTACCAGACCGATCGCAAATAGTGATTTCAAAAGCGGTTTCATCTTTGAAATTAGTTGCTTGTACATAAGACCGTTACTATTCGATACATTTATAATTTACAGTCTATCCTCGCGAATGGGCAGCCTGGTTATAGGTATGAAGCCAGCGAGATATCCGTACCAACCGATCCAACCACAGTTAGGTCTGAGTTTGCAAACGAGAAAAGCTAGAAAGGACTGGCATTCCTGACTACTTAATTCTTGCACCATTCTCAAGAGCCGGCTTTCCAGCCTGTTCCACAAAGACTGAATTTCTTGTGGCGAGTACGGCTTGGGCTCTTCTAGCCCGCCCCTAAAATGGTTATTGAGAATGGTGCAACATCTCAGTTACTACAAACAATCGACATCCTGGCTTTTACAGAAGTTTACTTATGTAAAGGGCGATCGGCCAACAAGAAGCTTTAGACTTTTAAATAAACGCCGCCAGTCCTAGAAAGCAGGACTTAATCTACCGTAAACAAACATAATGTTTCCAACTCACCGCCCCCGCCGCCTCCGCAACCATCCCCAACTCCGCCGGATGGTACGCGAAAATATCTTGACAACCAGCGATTTAATTTACCCCTTATTTGCCGTACCGGGGGAAGCTTTTGCTAAAGAAGTCACATCGATGCCGGGAGTTTACCAACTATCGGTAGACAAAATAGTAGAAGAAGCAAAAGAAGTCTACGACCTCGGCATTCCGGCTATTATTTTATTCGGCATTCCCGCAGATAAAGACACAGATGCTACAGGTGCTTGGCACGACTGCGGCATCGTCCAACAAGCGACGGAAGCAGTTAAAAAAGCCGTACCAGATTTAATCGTCATGGTCGATACTTGTCTGTGCGAATATACCAGTCACGGCCACTGCGGCTATTTGGAAGTCGGAGATTTAAGCGGCCGCGTATTGAACGATCCCACACTAGAATTGCTGAAGAAAACCGCCGTTGCTCAAGCTAAAGCCGGTGCAGATATTATCGCACCTTCGGGAATGATGGACGGTTTTGTCGGAGCAATTCGCGAAGGATTGGACAGTGCTGGATTTGAAGATATTCCCATCATGTCTTACGCGGCAAAATACGCCTCAGCTTATTATGGCCCGTTCCGGGATGCTGCAGATTCTGCTCCGCAATTTGGCGATCGGCGTACCTATCAAATGGATCCAGGAAACGGCCGCGAAGCTCTTAAAGAAATTGCTCTCGACATTGCCGAAGGTGCAGATATGCTCATGGTTAAACCCGCTTTAGCTTACATGGACATCATCTGGCGCGTGAAGGAAGCAACTAACCTGCCAGTTGCTGCTTACAACGTTTCTGGGGAATATGCGATGGTGAAAGCCGCCGCCCTCAACGGTTGGATAGATGAAGAAAGAGTAGTGATGGAAACTTTGACAGGATTCAAGCGTGCTGGTTGTGATTTGATTTTGACTTATCACGCCAAAGACGCCGCCCGCTGGCTGCAAAACTGATTCACTCGATTAGAGATTAGAGATTTGACTCCACAGCACAATCTTCGGGTGTTTTCGTGGAGTCAATACCTCTCTCTATAGGTGATTTTTGAGCAATTAGGTAACACACAAGCTATCGCTTACCGATGGACGACGCATCGAAACCGGGTTTTTACCGTTTCAGTGGGCTGTAAGTGAGATATTGCACCATTCTGAGGAACAGGCAAGATGCCTGTTCCACAAGGAGTGAATTTTCTCGCTTCACAGGCATCTTGCCTGTTCGTAAAAAGCTTATTGAGAATGGTGCAAAATTATTTCAGTTGTAACGAAGTATTGCTATGAAGAAACCCGGTTTCTCTGCAGACAAACTCCAAACCATACAAAATCAGTCATTCCCATCTAAAATCTGAAATCTCAAATCTCAAATGGTATGAGTTATAAGTTGGGAATTTTGACTCAAAGACTTTTTTACAAAAATTACCCCAAAAAGTATTAATAATCACTGAAATTAGTTATAAAATATGTATAACTAAAAATAGTTTTGTAAATGGGGAATTCAACCATTGATAGTTCCCAAGCAAAATCAACTTTCACTCCTGTAAAACAGTAAAACTAACACAGTTTAGATACAACTTGAAGGCAGATTGAGCATGACATCAACGACTAGGGATTCCAGTCACATTCAATTTTGTATAGGTCGCGATCGCGCCGACATTGTACAGATCCAAGAACTATTTAAAGCCGCCGCCTTTTGGGCGAGGGAACGCAAGATAGAAGATTGGGAAATTGCGATCGCCAACAGCGAACCCGTTGTCACAGTTTGGGACGGCTCACGGGCGATCGGCTTTGCCAGAGCCACCTCCGATGGGATCTATCGAGCTACCATCTGGGATGTCGCCATTCACCCGGATTACCAAGGTGCAGGACTCGGCCGCAAATTAGTGCAAACTGTCTTGAGTCACCCTCGGATGTGCCGAGTAGAGCGAGTTTACCTGATGACAACTTACAAACAAAGCTTCTACGAGCGCATCGGTTTTCAGCAAAACGCTAGCACCACAATGGTACTTGAAAATCAGTTTCTAGAAGAGAATCTCGAATTAGAAATTAGCAACGGCGAATTGCTAACTGCTAATTGTTAAATCCGCACAAAAATTGCACCAAAATCTATAATATGTAGGGTGCGTCGCAGCGCACCTTACTCCCTATAAATAATTTCTTTCTTTCATCTTCCCTCGAACCTCTTCCCCACCTCCGTTAAATCTGTTAAATTTGTTGCCCTCTTCCCTACCTCTGTTAAATCCGTTACATCCGTTACCAAATCCGTTGCCGAACTTCCTTCATCACAAACTTGCCAAAGGAATAGAACACTGAGTCCGGTTAAAATTGCACTCTTCGGACTCAGAAGGCACAGCCAGAACCTCCAACTTTCCGCTCATCAAACTTAAAAGAGTCTGATTCATCAATAACCTCATTCCAGAAGACACCTGAGAATTATCGCTGCTCTTGGTAATATCACACTCCAAATTATGCTTCAGCAAATCCCAAGACTCGCTCCAAGCACTCACTGAACGCTGATCGTCCACCCAAATTTGAACGTATCCAGATTCTGGCGAAGAATGCGCCGAAACAGAAATACTCCCCTCCTCCATCTGAGCAACAGCAGTATCTACCAAATTGACTAAAACTTGCCTAAACCTCGGCAAATCTGCCAATACATAAATCCCCGGATCTGGCGGCAATATCTCCAAACGAATGCCGCGATTAGCAGCTTGCAAGTAAGTTAAATCATCAACCTCGTCAAAAACCTTAGCTAACTGAATCGGCTCAATATCCATCCTTTCAGTGCCGTGTTCAGTTTTAGCAACAGAGATAATTTCATCTATTAATTTCACCAGCTTGAGTGCCGCGGCGTGAGCTTGCTCGACAAACTCTCGTTCCTCAGCAGGATCGTCGCACAAATCCGAGAGAATTAATTGCAGCGTACCAATCATAGTGCTCAGGGGCGATCGCAACTCGTGAGAAGTTCGAGCCAAAAAACCCGCCTTAAATTGGCTCATTTCCGATGCCATCTGATAAGCCAATTGAGTTTGCTTAAGTTGCTCGGAAAGGGCATCAAACTTCTCTAAGTGAATTTCTTGAGGAGGTGGGGCTACTTTGGGCGCCGGTTCGGGCTGTTGCGAGCTTTTTTGCCGCAGGCGCCAAATCAAACTGCTTCCCAAACCCAGCCCCAGTCCCATACCTAAATATATAAAGTTGCTCCAGCCGATCGGCGCCATATTGCTTTGCCTTGGAGTTTAGCTTTTAGCATTCTAACTCGATCGCGCCTTGTCGCAATATTTCCCACTCGCTGCCCGTCCATTTAGCCACAGTCGAAGGCAAACTCGAAGCTGTTGTCGCTGTTGCTAATTCCGAAGGAACTAATGTCAAGACTTCGGGAAACTGAGCCTCAATTTCTGCCACCGATTCCAGAGGCGGCTGGCCGGATAAATTAGCACTGGTAGTAGCCAAAGGGCCTGTCTGCTCTAGAATCTTGAGCGCAAGGGGAAAGTCAGGAACTCGTACTCCGATGGTAGTTGGGTCGATCGAATTCATCGCCGCCGGGACTTTTGCCGAAGCCGGCAGTACCAAAGTTAACGCCCCCGGCCAATAGGAGTCGGCCACTTGCTGCCACAACTTTAACTCTGCTGGAGTCCCCTGCACGTAAGGCCATAAAGCCCTCGCCGATGCTGCCATCAAAATCAGCGGTTTGTCTTGACTGCGGCGTTTAGCTGCAAAAATCAACTCCGAGCGATCGGGCCGCGCAGCCAAAGCGGGTACAGTATCTGTAGGAAAACTGACGATATAATTACCAGAAATTGCCCCTTGAATCAAGGAGTCGATCGCAACTTGTGTCATGCCATTTTAGATGTTAGATGTTAGATTTTAGATTTTAGATTTTAGATTTTAGAAGTACGACATATTCCTGAAACCTACAGACGGTAGGCTAAGGCAAACCGATCGATCCCTGCTAAATCAGAAAATATCTGAACTTTGCCATAACTCCCGTGACTTTCAAGCATATCAGCCACAGCCGTTTCTTGGCCCGCCATCATCTCAACCAACCAAACACCCCCAGATTCTAAATAATCGGGAGCCGTTTCGACCAAATGCCGGATGCAATCTAACCCGTCAAAACCGCCGTCTAAGGCCAGATGAGGTTCGTGCTTCAAAACTTCCGGTTGCAGAGTCAGCACCGTGCTGCTGGGAATGTAAGGGGGGTTAGACACCATGCCGCTGACTTGACCTTTGAGAAATTCTAGCGGTTCCCACCACGAACCCTGATAAAAATTAATTCGCGATTCAAAGCCCAAATTCTCAGCATTCAGTCGAGCCACTGCCAAAGCTTCCGAACTGCAATCTACCGCATAAACCCTAGCATTTGTCAACGCAGAAGCCAAGCCGATCGCGATCGCCCCGCTGCCTGTCCCCAAATCCACCCAATGCGATTTGGCAAATTCTCCCCCCCGAAGCTCCCAGAAGTTTAAATCTTCTCCCCCCCTTAGTAAGGGGGGGTTGGGGGGGGTAGATTTTTGATTGATATTTTCTGCTTCTAAACGGCTTTTCACAGCTTCCACAGCCAAATCGATCAGCAATTCCGTTTCAGGACGCGGAATTAGCACCGCCGGCGTTACTTGGAGCGAAAAATGCCGCCAATGTGCAACTCCCGTTAAATACTGCACCGGCACCCGTTCCTGCAAGCGCCGCTGCCACAATTGAGCAAGTTCAGATAAACACAACTTTAATTCAATTTTTGGCAAATCTTTAAACGACTCCAAACGCAGAGCCAACCTATCCAAACCAGCCAGCTCTTGCAGCAGCCAGTCGATTTCTGCTAGGGGAATGTCGCAGGATCTCGCCTCTGTTTTAGCTTGATTCACCCACTGCCAAAGCTCTAAACCAGAAACAAACATAAGACTTTTTGGGAATTGGACATCGGGCCTAAAAGCATCGGGAATTGGTAACTAATGACAACAGTCAATCGATTGCGCGATTTTAGATTTTAGATTTTAGAGGCGACTTGCGCCAGATCAATGCTCTTTCTTGAGGATTTTCGATTTGAGATTTGGGATTGATTTGCGCGAGATAAATCACGTGGCGGGTACCACCTTTGAAATTCGCGGTCAACAGTTAACAGTCAACTGTCAACTGTCAACTGTCAACTGACTAAATATTAGCGAGCCGGCCGAGCTGGAGCCGGAGCTGGAGCCGGCCGAGCTGGAGCCGGAGCCACCTGTGGATTTTGGCCCGCACCAGCAGGTTGGAGCGATCGGACAAATTCCAGGGACTCCCGCGACGGAACCAAAATCATTTGGGTCAAAAACGGGTCGTTTTCAGTACGCAAAGCTTCCAAAACGCTCTCCAAGTTCACCACCTCAATCTTAATTGTGGCTGTCACGTTGGGCTGCTGCTGCTTAAAACGATCGACCATTCCCTGTAAATCCTCCTTGTTAAAAAACAAGGGAATCACCTCTTGCTGACCCCGCTGAATCGTCAAATAACCATTTTCTGCGCCGCCTCTTGCCAAAAACAGAGGTACACCGTTGAACTCATTAACTTGTTGACCAGTCTGCTGAAGTACAGTTTTAGCCGACTGCACCTGCTGCGGAGCGGGAACGAAAGCAAATTGCACTTCCTCCGGCTTACCTTTATTTGCTTGAGTGAGCTGATAAATTTCCCCCAGCGACACCGGCATCACGCGCACCGTGGCCGCCAACTGAGGATTTCTGGTTTTCAGTTGATCGACAAAAGCTTGAGCGTCTTTCTGGCTGATGAAAATTCCCGCCACAGAAGCATTACCAGTTTGACCCTCACCCTGCTTGGGAACAGAAGCGATCAGGGGCGCACCCTGAGCGTCTGTAATCGTAAATACCGGCACCGAGCGCAATTTTTCCAAAATTTGCGGCTCCGGCAGTGCCAGTGCAGACATCTTGCCAATTGGGGAGGGGCCCAGCAGAGTGCTGCCGACAATTCCCAATATTGCGCCCAAACGAACTAATGATTTCATGTTTTTTCCATCAGGAGCGATCCTGAAACACATTAACGCAAAGACTCGCGCTTTCACACGATCGGCAAAAACTGCCTCAATTTGTTTTCATTTTGACGAAATGTAAACATCAGAGACAGTTATGCTTCAATCTATTATTTAACATTGTGCGATCGGGATGACAGGATTTGAACCTGCGACATCCTGCTCCCAAAGCAGGCGCGCTACCAAGCTGCGCTACATCCCGGTGTTATAGTTAGCTAACCTCTAACCATTAACACACAAAACCGCTTGCTTGTCAAGCTTTATTAAATATTTAGCTCTCGATGGAGCTAAGGCGAAGTTTTTTTCAGGTTGTGCGGTTTGACGCCACCCAAAAATCGATACCAGCCCCTGACTCCTATCGCGATCTGCTCAAATCGACTGACAATACTTGCACAGCTTTATAACTGCCCTGATGCCGGGATACATCCAAGCGTAACTGAGGGCAGCGCACAGGTGCAGTCGGTGTTGGCAGCGTCAATATTGTATTGTAGATCCTCAACAAATCAACGCCGACCTGCACCTCGCTCGCTAATCAGGATACCAAAACATACCTTTAATCCCCTCTGGATCGGACATAAAGCCCAAATTGCGGTAAAAATCCACCACATGAGGGTCAGCAAATAAGGTAATGTTGCTGATATCTTCACTGCGGAGTTTTTTAATGATGTATTTCATCAGCGCCTTGCCCATGCCCTTGCCCTGGTAGTCGGGATGAACTACCACATCCCAAAGCGTGGCATTAAAAGCATGGTCTGAAGTCGCTCTGGCGAAACCCACCAGCCGTCGCTGGCTGCCCCGCATCTCCCACATAGAGACGACTAGGAAGCTGTGCACAATAGCTTTTTTGACTTTACGCAGGGGACGGCGGGACCAACCCACTGCATTACAAAGTTCTTCGAGTTCGTAGAGGTCAATGTCCCGATCGCAACTGAAAAAGATGCGAGCGTTTCCGCTGGCGGGCTTGCGAAACGTTGGGGAAAGCGGATCGCCTAACCCAACAGCCACATCTTCCTCAAAATCCGCTGTTTGGGGTACAGAGGCAGACTCAGAACTACTAAATAAGTTTTTCCAAAAACCCATGCAGGCGCGGTTAAGGTAGTAGAAGTTGGACGACGAGAAAGAGAACCAGACAGATAAACCCACTCCAAGAGGCGTAGGATCAATTGCCGGTAGCCTCTTGAGGAACAGTTTACGGTACACTCATCTTACGCCGAAAACAGGGATTTGTCGTCCTACATTGAGTCTGCGCTTTTTTTATTCTGTCAAGTCTGGTAGAACTGTTCTGCTAGCCAGTGCCCGGACAACCCGCTTTTAAGGTAAAATTTGTTGCCGAACCAGGACAGAGGTATATTGGGAAATGCTTCTTTTGAGTGCCGCCGATCGCGCCGGAACTTATACCCTTGGTGGGAAATACCACTGGAATGGCGCAACGGTGACATTCTCGTGATAACTTCTCAGACCACGAATTTCAAAGGTGGTACCCGCCACGTGATTTATCTCGCGCAAATCAGTCCCAAATCGAAAATCGAAAATCCTCAAGCCCCCGCATTGATCTCGCGCAAGTCGCCTCTAAAATCGAAAATCTAAAATCGATTGACAGATTTGACTTTTGCTTTTAGTGAGGAGACGGGCACAATTTAAGTCGAATCGTCGAATCGAAAATCCCATTGCCATAAGGCATGGAAGAGTCAATACCAGTATATCTCCCGCACCTTCTCCTCAATTATGGCTTCGGGTTTAAAACCATCTACACTAGAACTTCTCAAGCGCTTTAACCGAGCGTTTCCGCAGTTTTACGAGCAATTTGTCAGCAGCGAAATCCAGTTGCAAAACCTCAAATTAGCTTACCAGCTTTACAAAACTCGGCAAGCAGTCATCGAAATCCGAGCCGAAGGTAACAAAAGTGCCCTGCATTTTGCTTACCGGAACCAGTCTTTTCTACTGAGCGATATTTTTGGAGTGCTCGCGGCTTACGGACTGACGATTCACAGTCTGAGTCTGTACGGTCAAATTTACCCGCCGATGCTGGTATTTATCAAATTGGTCGTATCTCGCGGTGGCAAGGTACTGGCAGATAAAACAGCAGAAAACGTCTGTAGAGCCGTTCGAGAGGCATTGGCGGGGCATTTTGAGGTTGAAGAAATGTTGGCGGTGGAATTTAATTTAGACGCGGGTTTAGAAGATGTGGCAACTGAATTCTACGTCGATCCAGTTTTCCACTTGCCAGCTTTGCTGATTGAAGCAGATAATCAACCTGGACTTTTTTACAAAGTTATGTATGCCATCTGGCAGGAGGATTTGTTGGTAGTAAATGCTAATTTGCTGGTTTGGCGGGGGCGAACTCGCCTAATTCTCTACTTGTTGGGGCCCAATGAAAGTTTAATTCCCGAATATCTCGGACAGAAAATCGCTGAGGGGGTGCGACAAAGATTGCTGGGCGAGCGATTTTAGGACAAGCTGCCGATGCTCCCTAAATAACTAGATTTCTATAAATAGAGATTAGTTTGCAGAATTTTTCCAGTGAGACAGGATAAAAAGCTCGGCAAAATATAGCAATTATTGCAGGAGTTGTAAAATTTTCACCCCACCCCAACCCTCCCCGAACTCGCTCTGAGGGAGTAAGAAATTCACAAATGATCCGAGGATTGCTATAGTTCATACAAACAAGTGTAGATAGCGGTTATCATAAACATGGGACAGGCCGAAACGATGTTGTCAAGCTTTTTAAGTTTGATGGTGTACTTCATCTACAAAATAACCGCCATAACAGAAAAGACGTGCCAGATAAATAGGCGAGTTGAACAAGCAATAGTCCGGGCTGTTTTTAGTTCCTACTCAAAAAATAGCGATTTTCCCTTGGTAGCTCGATTTCCGAATCGCTTATAAATCCTTCTTAGGAATGAGAATTAAATAACTTCCACTCTTGAAAGTGGGATGGGCTCTTATAGCCCGTCATGAGTGGACGGGCGGGACGCCCATCCCACAATAACAATTAAAATTGTAATTTATTTAATTCGCGATCCTTATACGGTTGGCAATCAAAAACTGCCCCAAGTATTGCATAAGTTCTACTTTCGTTGAAGACCGAATTAAAACCTCATAATAAACAGGTTTTAATTCGGTCAAAATTCTGGATTAGCAAGACACGCTGATAATTGGGAGAACGGGATATTCTTGGAAATATTGGCGTTGAGAGCAACGGATCAAACCGTAAAACTCCCTACAGCCAGCGAATGACACAAACGCTTGGCAACTAAAGTTAAAAGTTATTATCAGTGTTATTACAATCAATAGTTTTAGTTTTAAACTTTTATCTAATTGAGATATTGTAAACTTAGTTAATAACCGCTAAAAAAAAATCAGATTACAAACACCCAAGTTATCAAAAATAAATCGCATAAAAGGGCAAGCTAAGCCAAGATTGCCCGTGCAGTGGACAAAATGTAGCGTCAGCTTAAGCCCTCGCGTTGCAGCAGGAAGTAAGCGGTAAATCGATAAAGTTGAGTCTTTTTGGCTTACTTAGGATCGCGAATTAAATAATTTACACAAGTTTGTGGGGAGTAGGGGCTCTAGCGTCCCGCCTGCCCTTTCTGGACGGGCTATAAGAGCCCATCCCACAAGAACCATCACGCATTGTAAGTTATTGAATTCTCATTCCTTATAGCGCTTCTTGGGTAGATGAGGTAAACAATTCAACTGAAAAAGCTTGAGAACACAGGATTTTGGCGTACTCCTTCTTTCTGAGAAAGGCTATACATAGGTTTACATAGGTCTTATGGAGCGGGTAGGATAAAAGTATGGCAACAATAGACATCCTAGGGGTTCGGCACTCTTACGATTTGACGGCTCCGACTGCAACTTCTCCGGTTCTGGTATTTGTCCACGGCTGGCTGTTAAGCCGCCACTACTGGCAACCTTTGACCGATCGCTTGGCATCAAACTATCAGTGCCTTACCTACGATTTGCGGGGGTTTGGCAATTCTCAATCCGACGGTGGGGTTCATCATGGGGATTCCGAACCGCTAAATTCCTGCTATACTCCCGCAGCTTACGCTGGCGATTTGGAACTTTTACTGAAAAAACTCGATATATCTTCTGCTTGGCTGGTGGGACACTCTCTCGGCGGTACGATCGCTCTATGGGGAGCCAGCAAATTGTCCGATCGCGTTAAAGGCGTGGTCTGCATCAATGCAGGGGGTGGCATCTATCTTAAGGAAGAATTCGAGCGGTTTCGAGCGGTCGGCAAGCAGCTAGTGACAAGGCGTCCCGGCTGGCTGCCTCGCTTGCCCTTAGCAGATTACCTGTTTGCCCGCGATTCTGTAGCCCGCTCGATCGGCAGATCCTGGGGACGGCAGCGCTTAATAGATTTCGTGGGAGCTCATCAAGAAGCAGCTTTGGGGGCTTTATTGGACTCCACCACAGAAGCCCAGATTCACCTCTTGCCGCAAATTGTGTCCCGACTCAAGCAGCCTGTTTATTTTATTGCCGGCACTAAAGACAAAATTATGGAACCAAAATACGTGCTGCATTTGGCTAGCTTTCACTGGATGTTCCAAGGTTGCGGCGAGAATGTCCTCGAAATTCCCGATTGCGGCCATTTGGCAATGGTGGAACAGCCGGATGCAGTGGCTAGTTACCTGCAAAATATTCTTCACGAACACACTTATTAAAGGGAATTGGGCAAAGCAAAGCAGAGGAATGCGGTATTGGGCACAACTCCGGTTCGGGGAAGCGAAGCTCCCCAATAGAAAGTTATAGCAGAAGACCGTCGATGTGAAGAAACAATTGACCCCATCAAGAAAGTGCAATCAAGAACCTCCTAACCGTCAGGACGCTTGCTATACAAGTTAAAAGTTAAAACATTCTTCCCTGTTGCTTCTTCGGTGTTCCTTCTTCTTTCACCTAAATCTGTTATGTTAAATAAATAACTCTGCCCGATCGCCCTTTTCGGACAGACGTTTCGATGAAATAGTGGCTTTCAACTCTAAATTCTAATTCTGCTTAAATGTCTGTGCGCGTTAACCTCACCGATCGGCAACAACACATCCTGTGGGCAACGGTTCGCCACTACATAGCAACAGCGGAACCCGTTGGCTCAAAAGCTTTGGCTGACGAATTCAACCTCAGCGTCAGCCCAGCTACAATTCGCAATGCGATGGGGACTCTTGAAAAAGCTGGACTGCTTTATCAGCCCCACACTTCGGCAGGACGAGTCCCCTCTGACTCCGGCTACCGAATTTATGTAGACCAGTTGATTCAGCCCTCTGATACGCTCGCCCGCAAGGTGGAACAGGTACTAGACCAACTCAATTGGTCGGATGGTCGCATGGACGCCGCACTCCGCGGCGCTGCTCAAATCCTGGCAACTATCAGCGGTTACATAGCCATGATCACCATACCGCAAACCAATATGGCTTGCTTGCGCCACTTGCAACTGGTGCAGCTAGAGCCTGGAAAGGTGATGCTGATCGTGGTGACGGATGCCTACGAAACTCAGTCGGTTTTGGTGCAGTTGCCGAGGGACGCAGAAGGTAATACGCCTGATGTCGAAATCGTCGATCGCCAGTTGCAGATTTTGTCGAATTTTTTGAACACCAAGTTGCGGGGACGATCGCTCTGGGAACTCTCGGCTGTAGACTGGAGCGAGTTAGACCGGGAATTTGAGCTGTACGCTGAGTGGATGGGAACCATGCTGACTGCTTTGAGCAGCCGCCAAAGCAATCCCACCTACACGCGGATTCTGATCGGCGGTTTGGCAGAAGCGCTGCGCTTGCCTGAGTTTTCGCAGTTGCAGCAAGTTCAAACCCTGGTGCAATTGCTCGAACAAGAGCAGGAACTGCTGTGGCCTTTGATTTTTGAATCGCCTGAGTTAGACACCCCCGGCAAGCGGGTAACTGTGCGTATTGGTTCGGAAAATTCCTTGGAACCAATTCGCGGCTGTACTCTGATTTCTTCGACTTACCGCCGGGGATCGGTGCCTGTGGGTAGTGTTGGGGTTTTGGGGCCGACGCGGATGGTTTACGAAAATGCGATCGCGGTTGTGGAAGCTGCTGCGGATTATTTGTCAGAAGCTATTGGTGGAAATCGAGTTAGTTTTCCTGATGGCGATCGAGGGCGATCGGATAATCCGTTGTTAGATGCACCCTAATTTGATAGCCCCAAGCTGAACTGGCTTGGGGTTTTATTGTCTGTGGATGTGATCGCCACCTTTAACAACCGGGTTTGGTGACAAAAAAACTGGGCTTTTATCCCACATTCCACAGCCTGGGGTGTCATACAGCATAATTACGCAGAAAACTATATCTTCAAAGTAACCAATTATGCTTTTAAAAAGTTTTTTATCCGTTAATATACGGTATTGTATAGCCTTTCGAGCGTAACATGAGGTGCTCGTTGGAAATTGGGAATTGGACCGCGCAAGCCCGCGCAAGCCCGCGCAAGCCCGCGCAGGGCATACCTCGCTTTTTTGAGAACCGCTATAGTATGATTTATAGTTTTATTGCTGGATCAAAATAAGTAAAAACCGATGGTGACAGTTGAAGGTGCCGAATGTGGGTTTGAAACTCTTTTTGAGGTAAGAAACTAAAGCTTCGCTCTTGACAAGAGAGTTTCGCAAACAACCCGGTTTCTGCGTCCACGAGCGGCTCGGAAAGTGGCAGGAGTTGCGGGCGATCGGGAGAAAGAGATGGCGATGGTGAGCGATCGCGCATTCACAGAAAGTGGTCGCGGAGCGTTAGTCGAAGGGCGGGTTTAGCAGCCCAACTGACGAGTTTTGTTGCCAACCGGGTGGTCTGCTAAACCCGCTCTAGGGATAGTGCCTGCGACCAATGAATAGATGAGGCGCGTACCCTGGGATCGTCGCTTCCCAAGACAGCAGAATGTCAAAATATTAAGACATTTTAGAGAGTTCGTCAAAAATAACTAAAAAAGATTAGTGTGGAGATGAAAGCAATACTTCTTTTGGGAATAGCCCGGGTTAAACAATTGCAAATAACTTGCAGTGAATTTGGCTTGATTGCCACTCAAAAAAAAATTAACCGCTGAGTTAAGATCGAAACGAAATTTAGGGAATTTTCTTTTAGCATTCAATGAAATCGACTGATAAAACTAAGAATACCTTTGCGATAACAACGCCTCTGTATTATGTAAACGATTTACCTCACGTTGGCAGCGCTTATACGACTATGGCTGCGGATGCCCTAGCCCGATTTGAGCGGCTGCGGGGCAAATCTGTTTTGCTGGTTACGGGGACGGACGAACACGGGCAGAAAATTCAGCGGACAGCCGAGAGTTTGGGACGATCGCCCCAAGCTCACTGCGATTCAGTGGTTCCGGCGTTTGAGGCGCTGTGGGAGCAACTCTCTATCCAGTACGATCGCTTCATCCGCACAACTTCGCGGCGCCACGAGTACATTGTCAAAGAATTTTTCCAGCGCGTCTGGAACTCCGGCGACATCTACTTGAACCAGCAACAAGGCTGGTACTGCGTCTCCTGTGAAGAATTCAAGGATGAACGGGAATTGTTGCCGGGAAATCGGTGCTCCATCCACACCAGCAAAGAAGTTGAGTGGCGCGACGAAGAAAACTACTTTTTCCGCCTGTCGCGGTATCAAGACCAACTGCTGACCTTGTACGCAGAACGTCCCGACTTCATCGCGCCGGAAAGTCGGCGCAACGAACTGCTCAGCTTTGTCAACTCTGGACTGCAAGACTTTTCGATTTCGAGAGTGAATCTGGCATGGGGTCTGCCGGTGCCGGTTGACCCCAGTCACAGCATCTACGTCTGGTTTGACGCTTTGCTGGGATACGTCACCGCCTTGCTAGATCCGGACAGCGATCCGACGTTGGAGAATGCTTTATCTAAATGGTGGCCGGTTGACTTGCACTTGATCGGCAAAGATATTCTTCGCTTCCACGCAGTTTACTGGCCGGCAATGCTGATGTCAGCGGGTCTGTCCCTGCCGGGCCGCGTTTTCGCTCACGGGTTTTTGACCAAAGACGGCAAAAAAATGGGAAAAACGGAGGGCAATACTTTAAACCCAGTCGAATTGGTCAACAAATACGGCGCTGACGCAGTGCGTTACTATTTCCTTAAAGAAATTGAGTTCGGAGAGGACGGCGATTTTAACGAAACTCGGTTTATCAATATATTGAATGCTGAGCTAGCAAATGATTTGGGAAATTTGCTTAATCGTACCCTAAATATGGCTCGCAAATATTGCGGTGGCTGCGTGCCAAATGTGTTGGGAGAAAACATTGACGGCGACAACCTTCTCAAGGGTATGAGCCTGAATTTGGGCGATCGAGTAGCGGGTTTTTACGAAGAGTTAGCTTTTAGCAAGGCTTGCGAAGCCGTGCTTGCATTAGTTAGAGCCGGGAACAAGTTTATTGACGTGCAAGCACCTTGGAGTTTGTACAAGCAGGGACAGATAGAAAGTGTTGAACAAGTGCTATATTCTGTTCTGGAATCTGTTAGACTAGCATCTTACCTTTTATCGCCGATTATTCCCAATATCAGCAACGCTATCTATCAGCAGCTAGGTTTTTCAATTGACTTTAACGATCGAGTGACAGTTAACAGTTTAGCGAATTTTGCAGCTCATGCTGCCTGGGGCGCAATGCCTGCAAACCAAACTCTGGGGGAACCCCAACCTGTTTTTAAGCGGCTCGAACTGCTGTAAACAGTACCTTCACAGTTGGCAGCCAGCGCTCTGGGTGTGATGGCAGACTACGAATTAGCAGTTATTTCCTTACCAATCTTTCATAAAAATTGAGGCATAACAATCATGTTGAATAGAATAGAAAGCAACGACCTTTTTACGCCGGAACAGGTTCTCGAAAACCGGGGTCGAGTGGCAATTTTTATTGACGGTTCTAACCTTTTTTACGCGGCTTTGCAGTTAGGGATTGAGATAGATTACACTAAGCTGCTGTGCCGTTTAACAGCGGGTTCGCGGCTGCTGCGCTCTTTTTTCTACACTGGTGTCGATCGCACTAACGAGAAACAGCAGGGGTTTTTGCTGTGGATGCGCCGCAACGGCTACCGGGTGATTTCTAAGGATTTGGTACAGTTGCCGGACGGTTCTAAGAAGGCGAATTTAGATGTAGAAATCGCTGTGGATATGATGGCTTTAGTGGGGTCTTACGATACGGCGGTTCTGGTCAGCGGTGACGGCGATTTGGCTTATGCTGTAGACGCTGTGAGCTATCGCGGCGTGCGGGTTGAGGTGGTGAGTTTGCGATCGATGACGAGCGACAGTTTGATTAATGTAGCCGATCGCTATATCGATTTGGAAATGATTAAGGACGACATCCAAAAAACATCGCGCCCTAATTATGCTTACCGCCCTTTGTCGGGTCTGAGCTTGATGGAGGAACACGACGACAGATAGGGATTTGGTAATGGGTAATGGGTAATGGGTAATGGGTGATTGTTAATGGGTTGAATCATTGAAAATTAGAAGTTAAAAATTCAGACAAAGCATGACACATTTTTAATTTTTGATTGAGTGTTTTTCAATACCTAATTATCTCTTACCAATTTCGCATTTCCCATTCCCAATTACCAATTGCCAATGATTAACCTCAAATCCCAAATTCCCAATCTCAAATCCCCAAAATTGGTGCTGCTATTTTTAGCAGCACTGATTTTGGGGATGGGTGCTTGTGCGGTTCCGCAAGAGACTCAAAAGAACAAATTAGCTGAGGATCTCAAAACTGCTCAACAGTCAAACAGCACTTTAACTTTGAACAAAGTAACTCTAGAACAAGCAAACGAAAAGGGCGAGACGTTCTGGAAAGTAAACTCGCAAAATGCCGTTTACAGTAAAGACAAAAAAATAGTTAACGTTCAGAAACCTGTGGGCAAATTGTTTCAAGACGGCAAAGAAATTTACGACATTCAGGGAGAAACGGGCCAGGTATTTCAGGAAGGAAATCAAGTTTTTCTCAAAGGTAATATAGTCGCTAAAGACCTGAAAAATGGAGTTGTATTGCGCGGAAATGAATTGGAGTGGCGGCCGAAGGAAGATGTTTTAGTTGTCCGCAACAATTTGACGGGAGAGAACAAACAGGTGACGGCTTCAGCGAAGGAAGCGCGAGTTTTCAGTAGGGCTAAGAGGATGGAGTTATTCGGTTCGGTGGTGGCGAATGTTAAAGATCCGCTTTTGCAATTGCGAACCGAGCACTTAGTGTGGTTTGTGGAGCAACAAAAGGTAAACAGCGACAAACCGACTCAAATTGATAGATACAAAGATAAAATAGTAACAGACAGCGGTTTTGCCGACCAAGTAGATGTAGACTTAAAAACCAAGATTGCGACGCTGACAAAAAACGCTCAGTTGATGCCATCAGACCCGCCGCTGCAAATAGAAAGCAGTTTGATGAGTTGGAATTTTCCGGCGCAATCTGTGATATCGCCCGGGCCTGTGAAGGTTTTTCACCGCGTGGAAAAGGTGACGATGACTGGGGATACGGGGCGGGGAGATTTAGATAAAAAAGTTTTTTATTTGACGGGCAATGTGGTAGGAATTGGGGAAAAACGTCAAGCTCAATTAAATACCGATCGCGTAACGTGGTATTTAACTAACCAGACTTTTGATGCAGAAGGAAATGTGGTATACCGACAGCTAAATCCGGTGTTTAATTTGACTGGGCCGAGGGCGGCGGGAGAGTTGAAAAATCAAACTGTGATTGTTAAAGGCGACGGTGGTGGCGGCCAAGTGGTTACGGAATTTGTACCGGATGAGTATCAGGGAACTTTGGGAGAGTAGATGGGATTGCAACCGCAGATGTTGGCAGATGGACGCATGAACGCTGTATGAATGCTGTTTAACGCCACACTCGCCTCAAATTCAGCACAAATCCGGGCAGTACGTCTTGGCCAGACAACTCGGCTGGATCGATCGATATTTCTACTTCTGCTTGTTGTCGGTAAATCTCTACCCGCCGATTTTGCGGGTCAATCAACCAGCCCAATCTCGCCCCGTTGTCGATATATTCCCGCATTTTAGTTTCCAGGGTGGAGAGACTGTCGGAGGCCGATTCCCTACGGGATAGCTTGGCTTCACGCAATTCTACTACAAAGTCGGGGCACAGCGGAACAAAGCCTTTGCGTTCTTGTGCAGTTAGTGCTTCCCAGCGAGTTCGACTCACCCAGGAAGCGTCGGGAGAACGGCGAGCACCGTTAGGAAGGATGAATCCGGTAGAAGAGTCAAAGCCTTCTCCTAAATCTTCGTTTGCTTCACACCAGTTGCCTACTTGCGTACTGATACTGAGGTTGCGGCTGCCTGATTCGCCTCCGGTGGGTGGATTCACTATTAATTCTCCTTCTGCGGTTCTTTCTAATCTCAAGTCGGGATTTGCCAATGCTAGGATATCGAATTGTTCGCCTGTGACAAAAAGGGCGATCGCATTTGGCAATTCTATAGAGATAGTTTCTGGTTGAGTAAATGTTTGTACCATATTCAATTGTTCGCTTTTTTAGGTAGAAATCGGTCACAAAAAACCTAAAACTAATAGACATAAATTCTGTAGGGGCGGGTTCACGAACCATCTCTGACAAACATCAATCAATATAATAAACCCGCCCCAACCCAACCAAAAATACCAAGGTACCGCCCACCCAAATTACAAATGTACCGTGAATTTGTTGGCTAAAATATGGATGTAAATTCTGGCGGGGGAGGGCGGGTTTATCAGATTGTTTGATTTGTTTCAAAGATGGTTGGTGAACCCGCCCCTACAGGTTTTTGACATCGTGCGGGGGAAGGCGGGTTTATCAGATTGTTTGATTTGTTTCAAAGATGGTTGGTGAACCCGCCCCTACAGGTTTTTGACAATTTTGCAATATATCAGATGCTTTTTACAACTGTCCGAAACCTTTTTTAGGCTTATCTTTTTTCTTTTTCTTCTTCTGCTGGGCACCCATATAGCCGCGGGAACCGGGCTGCATTCCTCCGGGGCCGCCCATTCCTGGCATTCCGGGCATTCCGGGCAATCCTCCCATTCCTGTAAAGTTGCCTTGACTCATTTGCTGCATCATTGTACGCATTTTCTGGAAGTCGCTGACGAGCTTTGTTACGTCGTTTTCTGCGTAGCCTGCGCCTTTGCCGATGCGGCGGCGGCGGGATGGAGAACTTGCTAAAAGTTCGGGATTGCGGCGTTCTTCAACTGTCATGGAATTAATCATGGCTTCGGTGCGTTTTAGCTGCACTTCTCCCTGCCGCATTTGTTCGTCTGAGAGTTTGTTCATCCCCGGAATCATTTTCATGATGCCGCCGAGGGAACCCATATTTTTTAACAGTCTGGTTTGCTTGAGAAAGTCGGTAAAGTCAAACTTTGCCGTGAGCATTTTCTCTTGCATTTTTTCGGCGTCGGCGATGTCGAATTCTTCTTGCGCTTTTTCTACTAGCGTCAAGACATCGCCCATGCCGAGTATTCTCGATGCCATGCGATCGGGATAAAATGGTTGCAAGGCTTCCACTTTTTCGCCGACACCGACAAATTTAATCGGCGCGCCGGATATTTGCCGCACGGATAAGGCTGCACCGCCGCGGCTGTCGCCGTCTAATTTGGTTAAGATTGCGCCGGTAATGCCGATTTGTTCGTGAAAGGTGCGGGTTAAATTTGCTGCTTCTTGGCCGGTCATGGCATCAACAACTAACAGTGTTTCGTGGGGTTGTACTGTTTGTTTGATGCGGCCCAATTCTGCCATCATGTCTTGGTCGATTTGCAGGCGACCTGCTGTATCGACGATGATGGTATCGATGCCGATTTGTTTGCCGTGTTCGATGCCTTGGCGGGCAATTTCTACGGGGTCAATGTCTTTGCCTAATTCAAATACTGGTACGTCTATTTGTTTACCGAGGGTCAGCAATTGGTCGATCGCGGCTGGTCGATAAATATCGGTTGCGACTAGCAGTGCGGTACGATTTTGTTTGCGGAGGTGCAGCGCTAGTTTGGCGGTAGCGGTGGTTTTCCCGGTTCCTTGCAAACCGGCCATGAGCACGACTGTGGGCCCGGATTCGGCGGTGGCGAGGGGTACGTTGGTTTCCCCCATGACGCGCACGAGTTCGTCGTGGACGATTTTGATGAATTGTTGGTCGGGACGGACGCCTGTAACGACTTGTGCGCCTTGTGCTTTTGCCGCTACCTCTGAGATGAAGTTTTTGACGACTTGGAGGTTGACATCGGCTTCCAGGAGGGCGCGGCGGACTTCTTTGAGGGCGTCTTGGATGTTGGACTCGGAGATTTTATTTTGTCCGCGCAGTTTTTTCCAGGTGGATTCGAGTCGATCGGCAAGGGCTTCAAACATAGGGCATTGTTGGCTAGTCAGTATTTTAAATTTTAAGGCTAAATGCGGGTGTTTGGATTAATGTTTTGCTGAAATAGTTCGCGATCGCACGCGCTATGGGTTTGGATGTTTTCAAGTTATATCGTGTCCGGTTAAATAGATATAGTTGCTGTAGGGGCGGGTTCACCAGTATTTCTAATTCACATCCAGGGTATTTATAAACCCGCCCCGACCCTATGCGTGGGTGGGGGCGGGTTTATTTTACCTATTTGTTTGTTTCAAATATTGTTGGTGAACCCGCCCCTACAGAATTAATTGCAATACGATCGCCGTTTCGATTGTAAGGTCAACTGTCAACTGTTTATTTGATGTTGGTTTTTATGTATTCTGCGATCGCCGGTTGGAGTTGGAAGAGGGTGCGATCGCCCTTTTGGACTTTTTCGATTAATAACCTCCGTCTCAAGGATTCGACGGCTTTGAGGAATTCTGAAGGGGACAATTCCAAAAGGGCTGGTTTTTTGGAGATTTCAACTGCTTTGTTTTGATTTGCCAACCAGGACATTACTTGTTTTTCGCTGTCTGACAATCGCTGAAAATGTTGGTGAAATAAATATTCTAAGTCTCCTAAAACTAGGCTGTCATAGGATAAAAATTCAGAAGTTTTGCCGCTAAATAAGTCTTGAATTGCAGCAGATACTATATTCAACCACAATGGGTTGCCTCGGTAAATATCTATCAATTCTGACCATTTTTCAGATTCTGCTAAACCTTTTTCTGTGAAGATTTCTCGCGCTGGTTCGCCTAAACCATTGAGTTGCAATGTTTGACAATTTTTTGGGTTGCTTTCTAAGGCTGCAATTTCTATGGGTTTTTCCCAACTAATCAAAATTAGGCAACTGTTGTGGCATGATTCTGCTATTTGTTTGAAGAATGCGCCGTAGTTTTCATAGCCAGGTTGGTAGTTTCCTGCTAGTTGTTTGCTGCTGAAGATTGTTTGCACGTCATCGAGGATGATGAGACAGCGGTACGATCGTAAGTATTCAATAATTGATGGTAATTCGGTTTGTTGCTGCTGCGATAGGAATTTAATTAAGTCGGTTTGGAGTGCTTGCAAATTTGGAGAGTTGCGGAGGCTTCGCCAGATAATACAGTCGAATTCATATTGAATGTGTTGGATTAGTTGGAGGGCGATCGCACTTTTGCCACTTCCGCTTAATCCTAAGATGCTGATGAGACGGGTGCGGTTTTCCAAAATCCATTGTTTGAGGGTGGAAAGTTCGGATGTGCGATCGAAAAATGTCGAGATTTCTGGTGCGTCGTCTAAGTCGATGTGGGGCTGTTTTGCGGTTGGTTCGGGGTTGTGGGGTGTTTTGGGCGATCGCACTTTTTCATGACAAATATTTAAGCCATTAACTGTAACAGTTTCGCCAATAATAGCGGATGAAATATTATTGTTATAAATTCTTGCCTTTTCTAATACAGTCCTAAAATTGTTTTTAGTAATATTTTTTTTCAAGCCTTTAGAAAGTATTTTCCAAAGTTGCGATCCTACATTTCTGACATGACTTGGACTTGAGTAAACTTCTTGAGCAATTTGCGTGTAAGTTGTGTCTTGTAAAGTTCCCCGCAGGATAGCTTCTTGCACGTAATCTAAATGCTTTCCCGTCTTAGCAAAAATTAGCTCATCTGCCAGTGTCAAAACTTCGGCAATATCCATAGATTAGGGAGAAGCTGGAGTTGTACGCCATTAATTATACCTGACATTTCGTACACTTGTGACATTTTTGATTTTGTCATCTATCTAAAGTCAGGACTTTTCCTACACAGCTCATCCTTTATATTAATTGATTAAGGTATTAGCAGGATATTTATATGAAGCGAGTGCGGTGGCTCAGCGGTTTGTTCTCGGCTGGGGTGTTGTCTTTTACTTTAGCGACAGTTGGCGCACAAGTGGCCCAGGCCCAGCGACCAATCCATATATTCGACCTAAGCTGTGTCGGCAGATGGCCTAGTTATCAGGCTAGTCGCATCAGGAGTAGAGATGTTTCCATAGGTAGAGAACTATACACAAGTATTTTAGACACGCTACCTACCGGTTTCACTTGTAAACTTCCAGGCGGTCGCCTCTCTCTTCGATTGGAGTATGGAGTTAGTGATAAGGATAACATTCCACCCCCCAAAATAGACGTTTACGTAGATGGAAATCAAGTAGCTTCCCAGGTAGGAAAGGAGGGAAGGGTTAATACGATGCAGGTAGATGTTAGTAATGGTAAAAGTCTAGCTATTGATATCACTTGTTCCAGAGCAACAAATTGTGATGAAAGTATTACACCATACTACTTTTTCTCATTCCATATTATACCAGGCGCAAGCTCTCCAGGGAGTAGATAAATTATGAGTATCAGCCGCCGTCAATTCAATCGTATTGTCATCTGGGGTGGCGCTTCTTTTGCTGCTTCCGCAACATCCGGCATCTTTTTCCCCAAACCTGCTGAAGCTTATTCCCTAGAATTTCCGATTAGTGCCTTATCAGCCGATCGCGTTTTTAACGGTATTCAAAAATATTGTGGAGCACAGCCCATCCCCGGCGTTCTCTCACCAATCTTGCAAGGCAATACTAATGTTAGCAGTAAAATAGAACCAGCGGCCGCCAACGCTATTCGCACCGCAGACAAAGAATTTGTCAACCGCAATTTTACTAGCAAAAGAACCGAATTAGCGGTAACTGGCAGCGGTTCTAATTTTGCATCAGATACCAGTCGGCTGTGGGGGCGGCAAAGACAGGAGAAAGTCGGCCCGAATGTGGGTTTTGGCTTCGTACAAAAGTGGGAAGATCAATATAGCGATTCCAAAATTTCCGGGCCGACAATGTGCGCTATTCATAATGCTCAAAGAGTCTTAGCCGATCAAAGATTAACACCTCCAGAAATCGCGGCTTCTGTATTGCCAACTCGATCGCGAATAGATGATACAACAGCTTGGGGAGGAGATGCCGATGCGTCTGCTGGGAGGAATCCCGGTGCTGTTTTTGCTCAATACAATACAGCGGCGGGTACGGTGACATCTCGCTACGATTTAGTTGAACCGGGGCCTAGAGGTTTTGGGCGTGTTGAGTATATTATTGAAGCCGAAGATCAGCCTCGGCGGGTGATTTTGGTGACGGTGAGGTTTTAGGGAGAAATCAGCATTACGAAAATCCTGTAGGGGCGGGTTCGCCAACATTTCTAATTCACCTCCAAGGTATTTATAAACCCGCCCCCACTCACGAATAGGGCCGGGGCGGGTTTATTTGGCCTGTTTGTTTCTGTCAAATATTGTTGGTGAACCCGCCCCTTGTATCTTAAAAGAGACAAGCTATCAAACCGCAAAATGCAGGCTATCGAACCGCAG
>NZ_JAUBRP010000066.1:0-35841 GCF_036701935.1 Microcoleus sp. M2_D5
TGAGTTACCTTGGTAGACGTATTTCCTATCTTTACTTATTTTAACATAGTTCGGTTTTTTCGCACCGACCTACTTATGTCGGCGTCAAGAACCTAAAAAAAGATATCGAAGACGAAGTACATTTGGTGTCGGCTTAGATGGAGAAAAGTGGGTTAATTATCTCGAACAATATTCTGATGAAGTGGAACAGTTAATGAAGTTAGCTCGAAATAAACGTCGCTTTTATCAACAAGGTATGAGGGCTGCAACCCTGATTCGGTCTATCTCCTAGGCCTCTTTGTCACCCCCCCAGCTTTCTAAATGCTGTTTTCTGACTTTTTCAGCAACCCCTAATTAATCCGAAACATCTCAAAAACTGGTTTACTAATTGCTGCTATTGTACCTCATAACATGCGGAAGTGCTGTAACAATCATGTTGCCGGAATTTTGATGTCTAATTGAGGGAAAATTATTTCAGATATTGCCGAATGAATATATTAAGAAATATCTGTAAATTCAAATTTATTATATCTCGCCAAAATCGCAAAAGAATGATACTAAAATTAGAAAAGGTAGGCACAGATGTTTTTCCGACAGTGAATGTATTAAAATCCTTAGTCCTCAAAGCCAGAACTGCGGAATGTGGGTTAATAAATTCGGCAGGAATTTGTGATTTACTGAAAATCAAAAACAGTCGATCGAGCAGACTGGACAATTTAACAATGATTCCGAGGGAGCATTTTATGAATTCTATTGCTAAAAACAGCATTCACTGGACTTACTCAGTGGCTGTTTTCTGTGCCATTTTCGCACTACAGCCACAAAAAGCTACAGCAGCAACGCTATCTAACGGCTGGAATTATGCGATCGATTCCTTCAGCGATGGCGTGACAGGGGATCAAATCGGCGGTGGCGCATTTGAATTTTACGGCATCGCCATCAAAGAAACATCAGATACAGCTTTCATCGCCATCAACTCTAATCTAAGTTTAGCAGGATATGCCGACCCACTAGCTCAAAGAGGCAACATCAACTACGGCGATTTATTCTTCAATTTTTCAGGTCAAAACTTCAATACAGCTAACACAAACGGCACCTTGTTTGGTATCCGCTTTGCCGCCGGAAATGACTCCAGCGTAGCCACTACAGGCATTTACAGTAACGTTACTGCTAAAAACATCACCCAAATTAACTCTGGATTTAGCAATTTAAGTCAATTCAATACGGTAGTTGCATCTCAAGGCGGAACCCCATCAATGGGCGATTTAGCAGCCACAGACCCTTATTTTGAACAAACAGGAAACTGGACTGTTCTCAACTCAATTGCTGCGGGTACAAAAGTAGGAGAAATCATTTTTTTAACGCCAGCAACTTTGAGCGCCCTCGGTCTTAATTTCGGTCAGTTTAATGCAGTAGGTTCTCAAACAATCGGATTCAGTTTCAATAAATCCTCAATGCCTTCGGGGAACTATATTGCTAACTTTTTGGCCGAATGCGCTAACGATGCGATCGCCATTAAAGGATCGTTTGAACAAGGATCTGCTGAACCAGTACCAGAACCTGCTACTATCTTCGGTACTTTAGCCGGATTTGCGATTCTAGGCATTGGCGCAGCGAAACGCAAAATTAAGTGCAAGATTAGCTAAAATGGATTTTAGATCGATCGCCGTAGGGACACGGCAATGCCGTGTCCTGCACTTCATAAACTGCAATTTGCTGTATCTACTACTCCTCTAAGCTAGATTGAAATTGGCAGCATTAATCAGGCTGGCAGACACTCCATTCAGAGAAGCTAAAATCTGACCACTTGCTGACAAACGGATGAAAGTTGCACTGTTTTCTTGAGTAATTGACAGTTGGGAGAAAGCGAGATTGTTGGCCAGTATTAGCAAATCTTTGCCCTCCTCAAAATCCAAGATAGTATCGATGCCAGAATTGGTGGAAAGCAAGAATCGATCGTTGCCAGCACCTCCTGACAAAACATCACTTCCCAAACCGCCAGTCAGCAAATCATCACCGTTACCACCCAGTAGAAGATCGGTGCCATCACCGCCATTCAAACTGTCATCACCGCGATCGGCATACAAAACATCATCACCGCTACCTCCCAGCAATGTATCGCTACCATTGCCACCATAAAGAGTGTCATTCCCAAGGCATCCATCTAGCAAATCGTTACTTTGATTTCCGCTTAAGAAATCATTGCCATCACCTCCGCAGATACTATCATCTCCGAAGTTACCGTAAAGACTATCCTCACCTTCGCTGCCAAAGATAATATCATTTCCCTTACCCCCCAATCCGATATCATTTCCTTTATCGCCGTCGATAAAATCAGCACCTAAATTGCCAAAAAGTAAGTCGTTGTCTTCCTTGCCATTTATCGAATCGTTCCCCCGATCGCCGAAAATGATATCTTCACCTTCACCGCCCAAAATGATATCATTGTGTTTGCCACCAGACAGGATATCATCTCCCCGATCGCCGCTAATAAAATCATTTTGTTTGTTGCCGTAAAAAGTATCGTTGTTTTCGCCTCCGTATAAGTTGTCATTGCCGAAACCCGCATCGAATATGTTCGGATTGGAACTGCCGTAAAAAACGTCATTGTCTGGAGTACCAAACTGGATTTCACCGCTGCCGTTGCTGGTGATAATATTTTCAGCTTCATTGGGTAAATCCAAATTTGGATACTCAATAGTATTGCAAATGCAATCACTTTCAGTTGAAGTTGGTGTCGGCGTTTCCAATGGCGTTGGCGTCGGTAGGGGCGGTGTCCCCGTGTCCGCCCCCGATGGTGTGGGAGTTGGTGTTGGCGTTGGCGCAGGTGTAGGTGCAGGCGTTGGTGCAGGCGTTGGTGCAGGCGTTGGCGCAGGCGTTGGCGCTGGAGTTTCCGATGGTGTTGGCGTTTCCGTTGGCGCTGGCGTTTCCGTTGGCGTTGGCGTTGGCGTTGGCGGTGTTGGTGGTGTTGGCGTTGGTGGTGTTGGCGTTGGTGGTGGTGTTGGCGTTGGTGGTGGTGTTGGCGTTGGTGGTTCTGGTGTTGGCGTTGGTGGTGGTGTTGGCGTTGGTGGTTCTGGTGTTGGCGTTGGTGGTTCTGGTGTTGGCGGTGGTGGTTCTGGTGTCGGCGTTGGTGGTTCTGGTGTCGGCGTTGGTGGTTCTGGTGTTGGCGTCGGTGTTGGTGGTTCTGGTGTCGGCGTTGGTGTTGGTGGTTCTGGTGTCGGCGTTGGCGTCGGCGTCGGTGCAGTGTAATTAATAATAGTTGTGGTAGCGGTATCAGCGGTAATTATTGGTGTTACCTCTGCGATGCCTGTGGGCTCTGACAGGGTGACTGCTATAGTTTCATCGGGTTCAACCGTGGTGTCGCCCAACACATCCAGAGTGATGGTTTTTGATGTTTCACCCGTCGCAAAATTAATCGTGCCAGTAGCAGTTTTTGCCCCAGAAGTGCCGCCGATATTGTTGTAATCGCTGCTGTTGGTAGCTGTTCCTGCGATCGCATATTTGACGCTACTTGCCCCGTTAGTGACGTTGCTGCGAGTAACAGTGAAAGTTAGAGGTTTTTTGCCGCTATTGCCTTCGTCAATGCTGGCAGTATCGGCGGCAATGGCATAAGCAACAGAAACTCGATCGGAAATAGTTAGTGTTGTTTTTTTTGTGGAGCCCGCAATCGCACCTGTAATTGTACCCAAGTTGAAAATTACAGTTTCGGGGTTTTCAGAGATACTGTCAGCTTTGATAGTAACTGCAATATTCTTGGTAAGTTCGTCACCTGTTGCACCTGTGGGGAATGTAATCGAAGTAGGGGAAAAGGTGTAGTCTGAATTTTGGGTGGCACTGCTGCTGGGATCGAGGACAATTGGCACAACTATATCGTTTAAGGGAGTGCCGCCGGCGATATTGACGGGAATATTAACTACTGTGTCTGTTGTTCCTTCCACACCGCTGTAACTGACCGCACCGAAATTAACTGTATTCGATGTATTCAGCAGAACCGAGACATTTTGACCGGAAGCCGTAGCTATATCCAACTTGCCGTCAGCATTAAAATCTCTCGCAACCGCAAAAGCAATATAACCATCAGTGTTCGGGGCACGCGGGAGCGTAAAGATGCTGAGAGTCTCAAATTTACCCGTACCATCTCCTGGCAAGACTAAAAGTTCCCTAGTGGTGAAGCTAGGCGTGGCTAAATCGAGTTTGCCGTCGCCACTAAAATCCCCTGCAACCAAAGATTCGGGACCTCCAAATAGATAACGTCTGACACTAAAGTTGTTAGCAGTATCAAAATTACCCGTACCATCTCCCAAGAAGACTGAGACAGATTTATTGGAGTCGTTATTGGCCGCGATATCGAGTTTGCCGTCGCTATTAAAGTCGGCTGTGACGACAGTACGAAACTCTCTTCCGGGGGAGGTAAGGTTAACGGGGGAGTTAAAGTTGCCCTTACCATCTCCTAAGAAAACGGAGATGTTATCAGTCTCTGAATAGTTCGATGTGACTAAATCGAGTTTTCCGTCGCCGTTAAAGTCGGCTGTGTCAAGAGTAAACTTGCGTGTTTGTGTATTAATCTTAACGGCAGTGCCAAAGCTACCAGTACCGTCTCCCAAAAGTATTGAAATGAAGTTATCGCCGTCAGGAGTTGTGGCTAAATCTAACTTGCCATCTCCATTAAAGTCACCGGTTGCGATCGACTTATGATCTATATTTTCACCGAAGTTGGTAGGATCGCCAAAACTGCCAGTACCTGTCCCCAGCCGGATGGAAATGAAATTGCCGTTACCTTGGTTATCCTTACGATTCGCTACAGCTAAATCGAGTTTGCCGTCTCCATTAAAGTCGCCGACTGAAACGCCAGTGGGATTCTCCTTACCTTCTGGCTTAAGTAAGCTGATAGGATTAGCAAAGCTGCCCGTAGTGCCCGTCCCCAACAATATGGAAATATCTCTTGGGAAGAAGCGATCCTGCTTACCTGTCACTACTAAGTCGAGGAAACCGTCACCATTAAGGTCGCCCGTATCAATGTCTCCAGCATTTGGTACAGTATAGTTCCTGGCTTCACTGAAGGTTGCAAGGACGTGGCTGTATGCTGCTAGAACTTCGGGCAGAAATGCTAAAGAGGCTGCTATTTTCCCGGTTGTCACTTCTAGTTCCCAGTCGCCACCTTTTGCTGCACTTCCCGTGAGGTTTTTAGAGGCGGCAACGTTGGTATTTGTGAGTTGGGCGATGCGCTGGATGAAGGCGAAACCGTCTATTTTGTGTTTGGGATCGATCGCACATTCATTATCGATCGCCCGTCGATTGTTTATCGCGTACTCATCGGTTCCGCCGTTCGTTTCAACCCCCGTCTCATAGCGAAAGTCCTCTGAAGAGGACTGTTTATTGAGGTTGTTTTCAGTCGGTTTCAACCGACTTGCGCTATGAGACGGGGAATTAATTCCCCGGCGGACTTTCGGGTAAATGCGAGATACATCGATCGCACATTCACGATCTTTTGCGTTTTCGAGATCGATCGCACATTCATTATCGATCGCGCGTCGATCGTCTCTGGCATATTCCTCCGATCCGCCGTTCGTTTCAACCCCCGTCTCATAGCGAAACTCCTCTTCAGAGGACTGAATAGCTGCTTGATTTTCAGTCAGTTTTATCAGTTTTAATTCAGATATTGCACCAGGATCGACAACCTGTAGGGGCGGGTTCGCCAAAGACTTTAAAGGTTGCAGATCCGCTAAATAAACCCGCCCGACCCCACGAATAACCCCCAAATCGATCGCAGTGCGATCGGTCGGTTTCAATTGACATCTTGCACCAATATCTATCGGGGATATTTCGTTGGTGAGGGCGGGTTTATTTAAGCTATCTGCAAGCTTTAAGATTGCTGGTGAACCCGCCCCTACAGGTTTATTGACATAGTTGCAAGCAGTCGGTTTCAACTCACATTTTGCACCATTCTCAAGAACAGGAAAGATGCCTGTGAAGCGAAGAGTGAATTTTGTTGTGGAACAGGCATCTTGCCTGTTCCTAAAAAGCTTATTGAGAATGGTGCAACATCTCAGTTTCAACCGACTTGCGCTATGAGACGGGGAATTAATTCCCCGGCGGACTTTCGGGTAAGCGCGAGGCCCCGATGCGACATTGCAACCGTAAATCAGAATGTCCGCACCCAGATTTAAAGCATTTCGCCACTGCTGCAATTTCTCGGCATAAGTTTCGAGATTTTCAGCACACAATTTGGTTTTGCCCAGTTGCAAGCTGCCCGGAGCACCGTGAGAAACGATGTGAATGCTATCTATATTGCTGCGAAAAGCTAAAATTTGAGTAATTTGGTCGATCGCATCCCGATTCCCATCCAAAATTACTACTTCCGTACCCGGTTTTACTCCGGCAATCAAACTTTGATAATCTGTAACAAGGCGATCGATAAAGGCGATCGCACTTCCTGAAACTTGAGTATTTAATTTTGGCATCAGATAGCTACTGCGGGTTGAAAAAAGACTAAAAAATTTGTTGTCTCAACAATAAGGGTTTATCGCATAAAACTCTGTAAATATTTATTAATAAATAAGTAGATGGACATAAGTAAACGCCATCATGTCCGAAGAGAGGAACCAAGCAATCGCTTAGTCTCTGCGATTGCGACGTTTAACGAACAATGACACGCAATATATATGTCCACCCACTTAGTCCCTAGCAAGAGAAGCGAAGCATCTCGCCCGATGCTTCGCTTCACTGCGTTTCTATTAACTCAGGACAAGTAAGCTTGTATCGTAAGCGATCGACGGACTTGATAATAGGGGCGATCGATAAGACTGGTAGATTATGGATAGATAAAATGCGCCCAAACATTCCCATCTGGCCCAGCAACTTGATTGACATAACTGTAGGGATACATCAACTTTCTCCCCTCAGTATTGCTGTAACCAGTGAGTGCATCTCCCCAAGGATCTTGCACGATATAACCCTGAGAATTGTAGCCAATGACAGTAAGAATGTGACCGGCAGCAGTAAAATCTCCGGCTAAAACTACTGGCCGGCCATTCAGCAATTCCGATCGCACCTCGGCCCACGTGCGAGTCGTACTAAAACTCGTCTTAAACCCGTAGGCCTGAATCAGCGCCGAAAGCACACTGTGATCCGTTTGAGAACCCTGGCCAGCATAATCGAAACACCACTGCAACAACTCATCCTCCAACTGTCCGCCCCACTCAGAACGAAGGCCGTAATAATAAAGCACCATCGCGATCGAAGTTACGTTGCAGGTAGACCAGTCAAAACGCGGATTGTCCCGCTGCGAAAAATACGGCACGTTCAATTCCACATTGTTCGGAACCGGATCGAAAATTTTATCTCCCCGCTTGAACTGAACAAAACTAGGAAAAACATAACCTGTATTGCCAAAATTCGGCAGTTCTTCAGTCAGGGAAATTTTCAGGTGAGATCCTTCCGCACCGTAGCTATTCACACCGTAAACTCGACCTAAAGGCAGCGTAGTTTTCTCGGTACTGCTCAGGCTAGAAGAATCTACCGGCCGTTTTTTAAACACAGTTGCTTGCAGGATTGTCATCGTCAAAGCATCGGGGTCAAAGGGAACTTCTTTGCCGTCTTTTTTAATTTTAACGTCCTGCCAATAAATAAATCCGATATTGCCGAAACCGGGAATAGATTCGGCAAGAGTTACTCGGAAATGCCCCAAAATGCAGGCATAACCAGTAATGGCATAGGTAGTGCCTAAAAGTAGGTCAGCCTTTTGATCGGCAGGCAGTTTCGATGAATCTTCGGGTTTAGCTTTAATCTGAGTTGTTTGAGTTACCAACAGTTGAGCGCCCCCGTTGCTATTGGGTACGTCAGCCAGGTTAAATTTTAGGATTTGAGTACCTTTTGCCAACTGAACGTCGGGTTCATAAAAATAGCCAAAAGTGCCGATCGGCCAAATTGCTGAATCCAGAACCACCTTGAGATGCCCGTCAATAAATCCGTATTTGCTAACGGCCAACGTCTGGCCTGCTTTGACAAAAACTTTTTGCTGATTGTTGAGCCGGGAAGAATCAAGGGGACTGACCTTAAACAAAGTGTCAGAAACTATTTTTAAGGTCAAACCTTTTCCGACTGTAAGCGGATCGGAAGTTACGGTAATGTAAATTATTTGGCTGCCAGTAACGTTGCCTTTGCTGTCAGTTGCCCGCAACCTGAGCCACCGAGGGCCCGCTACGCTAAATCCTTTAGACAAATTAACTTCCCAAGTGCTGGCAGTTTGGTTTAGCGTGACGCTTAGCCGAAATCTATCCTCAGCTATCACCTCAATTTTTGCTGCTTGTTGTCGGTCAAAAGTACCTCGAAGGACGATCGGCTGATTTACTAAAACTTCTGACGGCCCTTGATAGGTTAAATTCACAGCGGGATTAAAAGATTTGCCGCCGCGGCTGAATTGCACAAAATCGGGATAAATGAAACCCGTATTGCCAAATTGCGGCAAATTCTCGGTCAGCGAGACTTTAATGTGGCTTTGTTCGATCGAGAATCCGGCAATTCCGTAAATCATTCCTGCCGGCAAGGTAATTTTTTCTTGGGGTGGCAGGCTAGCGGCATTGATCGGCCGCTTTTTAAACACAGTCGTTTTGATGATTGTCATCGTAACTGCATTTCTATCATACTCAATTCCCCTCCCGTCTCGCAAAATTTGGACGTGCAGCCAGTACAGAAATCCCGAAGTTCCTAAGTTAGGAACTGCCCGAGCAAAAGCGACTCGGAAATGGTTTTCCACGCAAGCGTAGCCGAGAAGATTGAAAGTTTCTCCTGGGTTAAATTGTAATTTCTGAGTCAGTCCTAAAGTTCCAGAGTCTGCGGGGGTGAACTTTAACCAAGTCTTTTTGATGACCCACAGTAACTGCATTCCAGGCGGCGGGACTGGCAACTCGGCGCGATCGAATATGAGAATTTTTGCGCCTTTGGTGATAACTACGTGTTTTTCGTAGAAAAAACCAGAGGTTCCCACCGGAGAAATTGCATTATTTAGTTGAACATTCAGATGTCCGTCTTCTAACTCGTAGTCCCTAACTTGATAAATTTTCCCGGCTGGTACGTCCGCTTTTTGCAGGTTGTTCAGATTGCTGGCGGGCAGTGTTCCGGCTTTGAATTTGGTATCTGTGAGAGTAATTAACGTGAAAATTTGAGCGGGCGACCCAGAAGCAGGATTAACTTTGATGTTAATTGTTTGTTGGCCGATAACTTTGCCAGTCTTATCAGTTGCCCTCACCTGCACTGTGCGAGTTCCTGCGCTATCGAATCCTTTTTCTAAACTGATGTTCCAAATGCCTCTAGAGAGATTTATCCCGACATTCAGGGCATTTGAGCCTTCTGTTGCTGAAATCGCTGCCACTAGATTTTTGTCAAAAGTGCCAAGTAAGACAGCGGCTTTATTGACCTCAATTTCTCGCGGGCCTAAGTAACTCAAAATAATGTTGCTGTTTGTCATTATATATCCCCCTACCTACTTAATTATTCAGCTAAAGCAAGGATAACTTCAGATTTTATCAAACACAATGACTCGAACCAGGACAAAATCGCCCCTAGATTCAGCCTACGGGCGGTTAATGCCTTTTCCAGCATAAGTTTTTAATTGTTGGCGGGAGTTGCGCCACAAATCTCACTTTAGGCGTACAATAAGCACCTTAACCGAATATATGCCTGCTTGAGCGAATTTGTGGTGCAATTTTTAAGGGAAGGAATTTAGTTCGAGTAAGTTGCTTCCCCCTGTACCCTTGACCCCTCACTGGCTGAGTCAATCGATTTTAGATTTTAGATTTTAGATTTTAGATTTTAGATTTTAGATTTGAAGGATTGACTTGCGCGAGATGAATGCGGGGGCTTGTATCCTGGATGCTTGATTGTGAGGAATTACGAAAAAAACCCGGTTCCTAGGAGAATATTGCCTATAGCAACGAGACATCTAGGAAGAAACCGGGTTTTTAGCTGTTTGGTGCGTCCAGGAAGGTTAGCGCGATCGGCTAAACTTCGGCTAAACTATGGTGACGAGAATATCTTGAGCGTGAGTGTCAACTTTCATAGTTTCGCCCTCATAAACTTGAATGATTTTGCCGGTACCGTCAATGACGAAAGTAACGCGTTTGGCATAATCGCCTTTCTCGACATCGTAAGCTTTGGTAATCGTGCCATCGACATCTGCTAATAGCTGGAAAGGCAAACCGTACTTCTCTGTGAACTTTTGGTGCGATTCTTCGTTGTCGCGACTGACACCGAGAACTACTATATCTTTGCCCTTGTATTCTTCATGGGCTGCTTTGAAGCTTTGGGCTTGTCTGGTGCAGCCGGGGGTGTCATCTTTCGGGTAGAAATACAAGATTACGGTTTTACCCGCAAATTGGGACAGGGATACTGTGTTGCCGTTGGTGTCTTTGGCGGTAAACTGAGGGGCAGCGCACCCAACTGGTAATGTCATAGTTTTGTTTTTCTTGGGATTTATAAATGTATTTTAATTGATTTTGGGCGGGCTAGAAGCCAAACCCCTACTCCCCACAAGAAAATTTATTCTTTGTGGAACAGGCCCGAAAGCCTGTTCATAATATTTAATTAAACTTCAGTAGGTTGTTTTTGGGACTCTAGCCAACGATCGTAAGCTGGTCGATCGCCCCCGAATGAATCAAGGGTGACGGGCGATCGCTCGTATTGCTTCAGTGGAGCATTTTCTATTGGTTTGTAGGCGCAATAGCAAATACAAATTGAGTCAAACTCTGCGCCATAGGGAGCGGGAATTTCAGGAGTGTATTCGTGAACTTTCACAACCTCCCAGCCGCTGTCTCTGAAATGAGTTGATGCACTTGGAAACATTGGGGCGATCGCACTTTCGACAATAACGCTTTCAGTTAAACGATAGCCCGGTGCTGGGGATGGCTTGCCGCTAGAGTCATAATGCTCGGCTATTGTCCAAATCAATGACTTAACCGATCCGGCATTAGCTACTCGGTAAAAGCTTTCTCCCACTTTTGTTTCGGTGAGCGATCGGTATTTTTCCAGTTCACCTTTGTCTGCTCTGAAAATAATGTATTTACGCATCTTCTTTTCTCTCCTTCAGGTAATCACATTGACTCAAGTCCATTGGCGAGGGCGGAAACTCGCAATTTCCATCAAAAATGCAATCTACGCTCAAAATAGAATTGCCAGTCTCTTCTATATTTTTAAGTGGCCAACCGTATTTTTCTTCCATATTAATGCAAGCCTCTTCGCTTGTGGCTGCATGGCGCGTCTCATTTTTTTCTTCATCATACCGAGGTTGTGACATAATAAATATGCTCCCTTGTTGGCTGTTTCAACATTTGGAGTAGTCGTCATGTCCGGGTGTTACCGCAATCGGACATGACGCTTGTCCTTGCTTTATAGTATACAGCAGGCGATATGTATAAGATCCATGTTTAATTTACCCAACAGAATATGATTGATTTCTACACTGTTATTCTCATAAAAAGTGCTGAGCGTTGGGTCTCTCTGTGTTGAGAAAATGGAGTGGTGCGGCAAGGCAATACTCCCGAACAATCTATTGATAAACTCAAACAAGCTATTGAGTCATTTTCCGAAGTATATGAATCAGAGTCAGATGTTTATCTCAGCCCTCTTTCTATTAATGAGTTACACGAATTTCTGACTTGAGAAGATGCGGAAGCTTCAGATACTTATGAATTAACGAAAGTTTATGCCTAAAATAATTAGACTTACAGGACTTACGCAGGGGGGGCAGAAACCGGGTTTCTTTACGAAAATACTGAGTTACAACCCGCAGATAAGGTAAAAAACCCGGTTTCTTTGGTAGGAGTGGGTAAGTCCTGACTTAATTAATTTTAACAACAAATTCTAACATATTCTCGAACAACAAGAGATAAATCAAACAATACTTTCTCTCCTTCTATTCTTTGGAGTAAATAACGTTGACCCAACGATCGCAACCCATTCATTAAGTCCATTGATGACATAGATAAACTTTGGCTTAAATCTTCTCTTGACACAGGGACATCAAATTTACTTAATTGTAAAAGAATCTCTTGCTCTGTGGGTGATAGCCGTTTGAATAATTCAGTAAACCGAGATTTCATATCCTTAGTGACAACTAAACTGTCTTCTTTTAAGAAATCAGCAACTTTGCCACCAAAAATACTTTTAATTAAACTGGCAATATCTTTTAAATCAACGAAATTTTCTCCGTACATATCGCTAAACTCCGCCCAGGCTTCATCATCTTTTAAACCCCATTTTTTCAAGATTTCTGTATGGTCTAATCCTTGTAAATCTAAGCACTTAATAGGATATAAATCCTCATTCAGACTAATCATTTCTTGACATTGTTCCTGACTAATTAAGATGAAGCTACTTTGATGTTCTATATTTGCGATCGTTGTCAATAAATTTTGGTAATTTTTAGATTCAGTTTTGAACTCTCCTGCCAATTCTCCCTTAATAAATAATTCTTGGACATCATCAAGGATGATTAAACATCTTTGCTGACGTAAAAGATTGAAAAACTGAGTTAACTTATTATCAGCTTGAATAGAATCATGATTAACACCTGTGATAATTTCATTAATAATGCCATCTAAAGATTGAGATAGTTTGAGGTTTTTCCAGATTACTACCTCAAAATGTGGTAAATTTAGGTCAACAAACTGTTTGACTAGGGTGGTTTTGCCAATTCCACTTAATCCTAAAACTGAAACTAGATGAACATTTTGGTCGATTAACCAGCGGGAGAGGGTTTGAAGTTCGGTTGTGCGATCGTAAAAATGGGTGATTTTAGGGGCTAGGGTTAAATCGCGATAGCCTGTGCTTTTGGTTGGCTTCTCTTCATCAGTGATTGATTGACTTGCATCTGCTTGAGGAGAATTAGGACACCAATTAATCTTACTATTTACTAAGCCAACAAACTGAGAATTTATCACTCTTTCAATAGTCCAAGAAAAATTATGTTTGCTAATATCTTCTTTTAAATGTTCAGATAAAATCTTAAATAACTTACGACTAACATCTCCAATATAGTTTTTACTCTTATACCCACATTCATCTGCAATCTCACTGTATGTTTTACCTTGCAACAGTCCCTTAACGACAGCTTTTTCTAGATCGTCTAGGTGTTTTTCTGTTTGTTTCTCGACTACCCGATCGACAAATTGTAAAATTTCTGTAATAGTCATATAAGTCATATGAGGTATGGGTTTTAGCCATTATAGCTTAATCTAAACCAATAAAATCAGGTTTTTTCTGGTTTGCACTTAATATTTTATTACAAATAATTAAATAAAATCTGTTTTTTTTGGTGTGCAGCGTTCTGAACAGGATATTTATAATGGGAGAAGATTTAACTTTACCGCTCTGAAAAACATTATGGATTTACGAGGTTTAGTCCAAGGTTTAGCAAGAGACATTCTGGGCGATCAGAAGATGTCGGAGGAGGATTTTGAGAAAATCTACCGCATGATTGAAGACAAGGTAGATAATGAACCACCCCCTCGTTTTGCTTTTATTGGTGAAACAGGAGTAGGAAAATCCTCTACACTGAATGCACTTTTTAACGCCGGTTTAGATGTGAGCCATATCGAAGCTTGTACCCAAGAGGCAAGAGGAATTGAAGTATCCTTTAATCAAGTTGAAGGTGTTAACGGAGCATTAGTTGCTTATGATATGCCTGGATTGGGTGAAAGTCGTTTAAAACAAAAAGAACACATTGCTCTTTATGAACAGGTGTTAAAAGACGTAGATGTTGCCTTGTGGATTTTAGATGCACAAAATCGAGCGATTGCTTCTGTACAGCAATATTTAGAAACTGAACTGAAAGCAATTCATCCTCGACTTTTAGAGCGCATGGTAATTGCTTTAAATAAAGTCGATTTAGTCCATCCTGGGGGAACAGCGTGGATTGAAGTAGCTAATTTGCCCAGTGAAGAACAAGAAAGAAATATCGAAGGAAGAATCCGTGATGTTCAAAGAAAAATTCGGGAAGTATTACCAAATTGGCAAGGAAAAGTTGTAGGATATTCTGCCAACAGACGCTACAACTTACCTCAACTTTTTGATGCCATGATGGATGCTGTACCTAACAAAAGAAGATGGGTAGTTGCATCTCGTAAAGCATTAGCTGATTTTCTGGAATTAGTCGATCCTCAGTTATTACCTCCAGAAAAAAGACGAGAAAGAGCAACTCATCAACAACCTCAACCTTCAAAGATGTCTGATATTGTTGCTAGTATGCCTCCTGAAGAATTTGCTAAATTTGCTGGAGATAAAAAAGCATTTTTAGCATGGCTAAAACAACAAGAAATTTAATTCAATATCTGGTGCATCTCAAGTCAAATTCAAAAACAGGAGATTTATCCATGAGAGAAGTTCCCAATGAAAACTATATTGCGAGCGATGATATGGCTAAAATCAGACAGAGATTAGTCAATCAAATCAGCGGTATGAGTGATGCTGAATTGAGAATAGCAGCGAAATCTGAAGCAAGTTTAAGAGCTTTTGTAGCCGATCTATTTAAGTCAATTGCTAAACTTTTTGGCTATATTGTGGGACAAGTAGTTGGTTTTGGCAAAGATATAGTGCGATCGATCGGTGACGGATGGTCAGAAGGCTGGAAAGCTGGACTAGGTTAAAGTCTGCTTGTATTATCTCAATACCTCTACATTTTGGTATGTAGAGGTCAACTTATTTATTGTTTTGTCAGGTGATACTTATGAGTGAATGGATAGCATTTCCTTTTCCTAAATGCCCAAGTTGTGGTAAACAATGGGGCAAAAACTATCATAAGGATTGTTTTTTTAATGGTCAATTGCTCGTTGAACCTTATCAAAGACAGGTTAAATGTGAATCTTGTAGCGCTCAGTGGTATATTCTAGATAGTAAATTTCACTGTTCTTGTGGGTATCAATTTTATCCTTCAGAAGTGGAAGATGCTCTCTCTACAACTCAGATATTAAGACAGCGTTTACTTCAAAAAATAAATGAGATGGATAGTTATGAAAAAAGCATTATTTCCAAATCAGAAAGTTCTTTTCAACAATGGATACATGATATTAGTTATGAGATAGGAAGAGCCTTGGGGACAACAGTAGCAAAAACCCAAGAAATTATTAAAAATTTCTTTGATAAGTGGTCATTTTAGCTAAAATATAATCCTAATGTTGATTTGGATTTGTAAAAGTAGACGATCGCGCAGCGACGATAAGCACTTGCAGCATGACTATTTATCGTACCGAAGTTTCGGATCTTTTGACCCGCTGTCATATTTGGGTATATGTTTCAGAACTCCACTTTGACTCTAAATAGGTGATGATAAAAGCAGTACCTGTTCAAAAGTTCTCTCAATGACTTTTATCCCATCCGAAGCGTTTAAATCTATTAGTTATCCCGATCGCACTGTCAAAAGAGCCGATCGCGCCGTCCGCTGTTCCCCTTTTGAATTACACTTCTTCCAGACCATCCGCGACAACAGCGTTTTCCTAAGTGCGATCGCATCTAATTCCGGTGTCGAAAGCGGCTACACCCGATCGCCCGTATCCGAACTCGCAGCCGAAAACTCCCTGCTGTGGCTGATCCAAGTCGGCGTACTGCGGCGGGAAGTAGACGGACAAGGGATTACCGACAGTTTTCGCCTCACGCCCCTGGGCCGCCAACTCGTGGAAAAATGGGAACAGGAAGGACAGGGAGTGCCGGATGCTTCGTTGTGCGATCGTATGGGAAATGCCATTAGCCGCGGGTTCGGACTATTTCTATAATTGGAATGGCGGCTAAGGTTTTGTAACACTAGGACTTACCCATAAATACCAAAGAAACCGGGTTTTTCATCAGTATTAAAGGCTCGAATCCAGTATTTTCCTAAAAAAACCCGGTTTCTGCGTCCAGGATTAAATACAATACTCGTAACCCATCCACTACAAACGGTAATGGTTCAAACTCCGACTAAACCTTTGACTCTCGACCAATTTCTCCAACTCGCGGAAACCAAACCCGCCAGCGAATTCATCGACGGTCAGATTATCCAAAAACCTATGCCCCAAGGAAAACACAGCACAATTCAAAGCGATTTGGGTGGTGACATCAACCAGGTACTCAAAACTCAACGCATCGCCCGCGCCTATTCAGAATTACGCTGCACCTTTGGCGGTCGATCGACTGTTCCCGATGTTACAGTCTTCACTTGGGAACGGATTCCCCGCGACGAAAAGGGGGAAGTCGCCAACACCTTCGCCATCGCCCCAGACTGGACAATCGAAATTCTTTCCCCCGACCAAAGTCAAACCAAAGTTGTCCGCAACATCCTCCACTGTCTCGCCAACGGAACTCAGATGGGCTGGCTGATTGACCCCGATGAAAAATTAGTCTTTGTCTATTTTGCCGATCGCACCATAGCATTTTTTGAAGAACCGAGCGATCGCATCCCCGTTCCCCCGTTTGCCGAATCCTTCAATCTCACCGTGGGTCAAATGTTCAGTTGGCTGACTGAGTAGCGCTACCTCGATTTAGGAATGATTTAACCGCAGAGGCCGCAGAGTCCGCAGAGGAAGAGAAGAGATATCTCTCTACGGATTTGGTTCGATCGAATGTGCGGTCGATCGCTTATACTAGAATATCTGGTTGTCAGCTCTTCAAGGACGAGAGAGGACTTGCGTTCTTCACTACAAACTTAATTATGATTATTTAACCGGACTTGATATCATCTCTCAAATAACCGCTAACTACTAACAACTAACTACATAAAAAGTTTGTCAAAAATGGAAGCTAAATCTTACAAAGACACGGTAAATCTGCCCAAAACCAAATTTGATATGCGCGCCAACGCCACCAAGCGCGAACCAGAATTGCAACAATTTTGGGCAGATGGAGAAATCTACGATCGCCTTTCGGAAAATAACCCAGGCGATTTGTTTATCCTCCACGACGGCCCACCCTACGCCAACGGACAACTCCACATCGGCCACGCCCTCAACAAAATCCTCAAAGATTTCATCAACCGCTACCAAATGCTGCGCGGCAAAAAAGTCCGCTACGTGCCCGGTTGGGATTGTCACGGATTGCCGATCGAACTTAAAGTATTGCAAAACATGAAATCGGACGATCGGCTCAATCTTACCCCGATCGAACTCCGCCGCAAAGCCTCCGCCTTCGCCCAGCAAACAATGGAACAGCAGCGCGAATCCTTCCAGCGCTACGGCGTTTGGGGCGACTGGAAACACCCGTATTTAACCCTAAAACCCGAATACGAAGCCGCCCAAATCGGCGTTTTCGGTCAAATGGTACTCAAAGGCTACATCTACCGCGGCTTCAAACCGGTTCACTGGAGTCCGAGCTCGAAAACAGCCCTCGCCGAAGCGGAATTGGAATATCCCGAAGGCCACACGTCGCGCAGCATCTACGTCGGCTTCCATGTGAAAACTTTGTCAAAATCCCTGCAAACGAAGCTCAAGCGCTATATGCCGAGCCTCTGGGCGGCGATTTGGACGACTACTCCCTGGACGATTCCGGCAAACTTGGCGATCGCCGTCAATCCCGAACTGACTTATGCGGTGGTGGAACCACAGGCAAATTCCCACATCGCACAACAATTTATGTTAGTAGCTGTCGATGCGGTCGATCGGCTGTCGGCAACTTTTAACACTCAATTAAAAATACTTGCTACCTTCAAAGGCAAAGAATTAGAAGGCTGCATCTACAAACACCCGCTGTTCGATCGCGAAAGTCCGATCGTTGCCGGTGGCGACTACATTACCGCTGATTCAGGAACTGGATTGGTGCACACCGCACCGGGGCACGGACAAGAAGACTTTATAGTAGGAAAACGCTGCGGTTTGCCAGTTTTAACGCCCGTAGACGAGAACGGAAATTTCACCGCAGAAGCCGGACAGTTCGCAGGTTTAAATGTCCTCGGAAACGGCAATAGCGCGGTGATTGATGCCCTTACCGAAGCAAATTGTTTGATTAAAGAGGAAAGTTACGCTCACTCTTATCCTTACGATTGGCGCACGAAAAAGCCGACTATTTTTCGGGCGACGGAACAGTGGTTTGCCTCGGTTGAAGGGTTCCGCGATGAAGCATTAAAAGCCATTTCTGGTGTGAATTGGATTCCCGCCCAAGGGGAAAATCGGATTACTGCAATGGTGGGCGATCGATCGGATTGGTGCATCTCCCGCCAGCGGACTTGGGGCGTTCCGATTCCCGTATTCTACGACGAAGAAACCAACGAACCGCTGTTAAATGAAGAAACGATCGCCCGCGTGCAAGCCATCTTTGCCGAACGCGGTTCCGATGCTTGGTGGGAATTGTCGATCGATGAATTGCTGCCGGAATCTTACCGCAGTAACGGCCGCACTTACCGCAAGGGCACAGACACGATGGATGTGTGGTTTGACTCTGGTTCTTCCTGGGCCGCTGTGGCAAAAGGTCGATCGGAATTAAACTATCCTGCTGATATCTATTTGGAAGGTTCAGACCAACATCGCGGTTGGTTTCAATCCAGCTTGCTGACCAGTGTAGCAACTAACGGCGTTGCTCCTTACAAAACAGTTTTGACTCACGGTTTTGTGGTTGATGAAAAAGGCCGCAAAATGAGCAAATCTGAAAAAAATGGCGTCGATCCGGCGGAGGTAATTAAGGAATACGGCGCCGATGTTTTGCGGTTGTGGGTATCTTCGGTAGACTACTCGGCAGATGTGCCTTTGGGCAAAAACATTCTCAAACAGCAGTCGGATGTTTACCGCAAAATTCGCAATACAGCTAAGTTTTTGCTGGGCAATTTGCACGACTTCGACCCGGCAAAAGATGCCGTTGCTTACGAGGAATTGCCGGAACTCGACCGCTATATGCTGCACAGAATGGGCGAAGTTTTTGCGGAAGTCCAAGATGCTTTTGAAAGCTTCCAATTTTCCAGATTTTTCCAAACTGTGCAGAATTTCTGTACGGTGGATTTATCTAATTTTTACTTGGATATTGCCAAAGACAGACTTTACATCAGCGCGACAGATACCCTTCGCCGCCGCAGTTGTCAGACGGTGATTGCAATTGCTGTGGAGAATTTAGCAAGGGCGATCGCACCTGTTTTGTGTCACATGGCTGAGGATATTTGGCAGTACGTTCCCTATCCGACTCCTTACAAGTCCGTGTTTGAAGCCGGCTGGGTGCAAATTGATGCAAAATGGCACAATCCAGAATTGGCTGCGCGCTGGCAGTATTTGCGGCAAGTGCGCGGCGAAGTTAACAAGGTTTTGGAAAAAGCCCGGATTGAAAAGGCGATCGGTTCTTCTTTGGAAGCTAAGGTTTTATTGTACGTTCCCGATGTTGAGAAAAGACAGCAATTGCAAGCTTTGAATCCCAGCAGTGAAGAATTGGTGGATTATGTACGATCGCAAAATTCAGTCATCGAGTTAGCGGCCCAGGAGAAAGAAAAAGCAGCACAAGATAAACAGGAAGAACAGGCGGCAAAAGTTGCCAAAGTATTGACAGAAAACACCGTTTATGTTGAGGCAGAAACGATAGAAAAGGGCGATCGACCTTCTGAGATAGTAGAGTATTCCGCCCCTGAACTGTCGGCTTCAGATTCTGGGCCAATCTTAGATCGAGCCGCCGAGTTTGTAGCTAATTTGCCTGAATACGCGGGCAACTTTTTTACAGAATACCAAAAAGTTTTGGTAACACTTGGGCTGTTAGCCTCTGTGTTAGTAACGGGCAGAGTAACGCTGGCGATTTTGGATACGATGAATCAGATTCCGGTGTTGGGAGGCCTCTTTGAAGTCATCGGCATCTTATTTACAATCTGGTTTGCTTTCCGTCACTTGTTGTTTGCCGCCAACCGTCAAGAAATTGCACAACAAATTGATTTCCTGACAGCAGATGTGGTGGGTCGGAGTACAGCGCTTGTACTTGCAGAAACAAAGGCGATCGTCCTCGCACCGGCATTGGATACAGCGCTTGTGCTTGTAGAAACAGGGGCGATCGCACAAACAGCCCCAACCGAACAAGTGTTTGTAGAAACACCCGAAATCCCGCAAGCAGAATTAGTTGCGATCGAACCGGAACCAGACATTCCTGCTTCCCTAGCTGCAGGGCGCGATTCTACAATCACCGGCAACGGTGTAGACGAATTGCGCTATTTGTTCATTACTTCGGAAGTGGAACTGGTAGAATCGAATGCAATCCTGCAAGAATTGCCTTACAGTTATCAATCTCCAGAGTTGGCGATTGGTGTAGTCAAAGCAGACGGCCAAAAGTGCGATCGTTGCTGGAATTACTCTACTCACGTCGGAGAGTCGATCGAACATCCGCTAATTTGCGAACGCTGCGTTTCAGCAGTAGACGGCAAATTCTAACTAAAATGTGTACTGCGGAATGAGAATTAAATAATTTCCCTTTTTTCTTGTGGGATGGGCGTCCCGCCCGCCCAGAAAGGACGGGCGGGACGCCCATCCCACAACAAACATGAAAAGTTGATTACTACTCGTTACCAGGCTCCTGCCTGGTAACGCAGATCCGGAGGCTCTGCCTCCATCTTCCCAGCCGAGGCAGAGTCTCGCTTATATGGGTTCCAAGGCTCTGCCTTGGAACCAGTTAAATCAATCAAACAATGAGTGGGATGGGCTTTGAGCAGCGTCACAAATATGCTATTTCTTAAAAAAACTGCAGACGATTTCACCAGGGTTGTTTTGTCCGAACGCCAAAACAGTTCCATCTTTCTTAACTGTAGTGCGATCGCGGCAATTGTAGACTTCCAGAGGCTGTTTCACTCCGTCAACACTCAGAATTACCCTGTATTCCCAATAGTTTTTCGCACTGCGTTTGATATCGACAACGCAAATCTCCCTTCCTTGATAATTGCGGCATACAGAGGCCTCAGCAGGAAGCACCACCCAGAAAAAAGATATTAATAACAAAAAGTAGCAAACACATTTCATCATCTGCGATCTATTCCACTGCATAACCCGTATACTTCCGCATAAAGGGCGGCTGAAATCCCCAAACAATATCCTCTTTTGGAACTCCGGCTATTACTAAATTTTCAGCAATATCATCTTCAGTCGCATTCCATTGAAGCCAAATTTTTCCGCCCTTGATATCAATGTGAATGCTACAATGATGCACCCTAGTCTGCTTGTCCCAGCCCACATAAAAGATTTGGTAATGATCTCGTTCTGTATCAATAATTGTCTCGACTTCAATGTCTCCGTGAGCAGGTTTGTGCTGGCCGTACTCCAGTAACATTTGCTGCACAATTTGCCGATATTTGATTAATTTTTCCATTCTACAATAACCTCAACTGCTGTATCATAAACAATCATTTTTACCTGATTTTCCTCGATCCTTGCTTTCGGGAAATCTAGTTGAAAGAATTCTTCATAAGTTATTAACGGCACAGCCAAGTACAAAATGCGATCGGGTGCTTTTTCTTTGAGTGCTGCTCGGTAATTAATGAACTGCCCCAATGCTCTGTGAAATTCCGAGATTGCCGACGATTTTGCCAAAAAACTTTTGACCTCAACGGCAATTTTTTCGCCTTGCCTTTCTGCCGCAATCAGCCTTTCTGCTCCCAGATCGACATATCTACACCGCCCACACTAATCGGAAACGGATCGTGGGTAATATGCCAGCCTTCTTTTTGCAAAGCTGTTTTGACAACTTCATGAAAAACATCTTTGGCAGACATAATATATCGATAACTAACTTACTTATTCCTATCTTACCTTTTTTGATAACCAACTGACAGTATTTTTGCAAGCGACTTAGCAATTGGGCGCGCCCTCAAGTCGCGACATCATAAGATAGCTGAACCATGCCAGAACTGTATGTCTGACATCCAGTTAACTGCAAAGTTGTAGTATTTATCGGATTAACAAATAAAGGGATTCCCTCGCCCAAAATAATCGGGTGCACCGAGAGAATTAGCTCCTCAACAAAATTTTGATTCAGGAAATCGCGAATCAGCAGAGAACCTCCCACCAACCAAATATTCTTTCCCTCAAGCAAGCGCAAATCCTTGACAAAATTCTCGAAATTTGTTACCGCTTCGACATCCGAAGTAGCTTGAAAATCTAGATTCTTCGTAAAAACATAACTCTTTTTTTCCTGGTACGGGTACTCGCCAAAAGTTAGAACTTGTTCGTAAGTTTTCCGACCCATGAGAACCGTATCGATGCTATCTAAAAATTTACTATAACCGTAATTTTGGTCTGTAAACAGCCAATCAATATCGCCATTCGGTCGGCCAATATAACCGTCCAGACTAGATGCAATGAATAGTACAATTTTACGCATGGCAACACCTAGGTTTTGGGAATGATTGGGGTGATCGTCGCCCCAACTTTAATTTTAAATGATTTAGTGTCCTGACGGTAGCTTGAGTTCGATACCCACTTGGTCTCTCGGTAGTCTTGATTTTATTGTGACAGGATTTTTCGCTGGGTGGGGATTAGCCCGCGCGTCACAATCAAAGAAACCGAGTTTTTTGGGGTTTCTACACTGTCATGCGTCTTCTCAACAAAAACCCGGTTTCTGGCCTACGCATCAGGGAGCATCTCAATGAAAGCAGCCACGCTAAAAATTGGAGTTTTGAGGCAGGAGGGAAGAGGGAAGAGGAAGAAGGAAGGAGCCAGAAGAAGTGTTTTTACAAATATGAGATGCTCCCAGTACACACAATCCTGTAGTAAGCATCGGTGCGGATACACCCGTCAATCTGCAAGTTCTATTTAAAAGGTTGCAGATCCGCACCCTACATATTAAAATCACACAATATAAATATAGCGGCTACTGTACTTCATCAACCACCGAATATGCTGTATGATTTACTAAAAAAAAATTAAAAACAGTCGAGCGAGCAGACTTGACAATTTAACAATGATTCCCAGGGAGGGTTTTATGAAATCCATTACTAAAAACAGCCTCCACTAGACTTACTCAGTGGCTAGTTTCTGTCTCCTTTTCGCAATACAGCAACAAAAAGCTACAGCAGCAACGCTATCTAACGGCTGGAATTACGCGATCGATTCCTTGAACGACGGCGTGACAGGGGCTCAAATCGGCGGCGGGGAATTTGAATTTTACGGCATCGCCATCAAAGAAACATCAGATACAGCTTTCATCGCCATCAATTCTAATCTAAGTTTAGCCGGATATGCCGACTCACTAGCTCAAAGAGGCAACATCAACTACCGCGATTTATTCTTCAATTTTTTCGGTCAAAATTTCAATACAGCTAACGCAAACGGCAGCTTGTTTGGTAAGCTGTTGTGCATTTAAATTGTATGTTGAGGGCGGGCTATAGCCATCCTAAATCATTTGTGAATTTCTTACTCCCTCCCCTTGGGTTCGGGGAGGGCTGGGGTGGGGTAAAAAATTTATGACTCCTGCAAGGATTGCTATATGGGGCGTGATGTTGTAGATGCCGAGACCGGATTCTATTAATAATTCGATTGTTTGATTAATAATTTTCATAAATTGTCTTTCATCGCCAGCCCTGTTCCATATACCTCTCCAATAATTATTGTGGAACAGGCATCCTGCCTGTTCAAGACAGGCTTTGCTGGAGATGTCTAATAATTATAATTACGTTGCTTGGGATGACTTCATTCCTCAAACTCCTCAAATGCCGATCGCGCACAGCAATTTTACTAATTTTACCATCAGCGTTCAACCCAACAGGCTCTCATGAATCAGCACTTTTTCTGTAAGTGCCGCCCAAAGCGAGAATTGGACAATCAAAAAAAATCATACGGCAAGAACGATCGCAGGTTTTTAGAACACCCAATCAACTTCCTGCCCTACATCCGCAGCAGGCATCGTGGGTTCATTCTAACTCCCTCGGTGGTTTCTGCACTCTTAGGCGCTGCATGAATCAATCAAATTTTTAAATGCTGTTAATATATCGCCGACAGTTCGTTGACTATCTTGACTCTTCCCCTGACCACAGAACGCAGCAGGCGGTTGATCGAATGTCTGCATTCATCGTCGAGAGAGTCGTCCAAAACAGCGGCCATCAAGCCGTAGCGATCGGCTAAAGTCAAACAACCCGTCTCCGTAACAGAGGCAAGCATTTCGGAAATAGCGCCGGGGATAAGTTGAACTAAAAGCATGAGACGTTCCCTGAATTCGATGCTTAGATCGTCTCTCGTTCTCGGAAAATTAATAGTGACGCTGGCATAGCACACAATGTGATGTTTTGAGGCAAACTGTGTGACAGCGACGGCTCTAATGTTGTGACGATCGCGTTTTAAGTCTGCGATCGCAATCACAAAATTAATTTTAGATATTCCAATTTCCCCCTTTCCCCTCCTAAATCTAAAGATTTAGAGAGATTTTTCGGTTTTGGGGGTCTCTTTACCCATTTTCCATGTATAAAACGCATGGGCATTATGCGAAATATTCATAAAACTCAATATTTTGTAAAAATAGCTACGAATATTTACAATCGTGGGCTTTACATTAGCTCATAACAAAGGTGCATCGAAACGCAGCGATCGACCGAATCATCGGTAGCAACTATAACCATAAATAGTTTGGCCACGTTCGAGCTAGCACCCAGTCAAGCTCAAGTTTACAGAAGACCAACCATGCTTAAAAGAAATTCCATCTAGTAACTAAATATACAGTTTTAAATCCATACAGTCACTAAGGTTAGCAGGAAACACACACTTTATGCTCCAAGTCAATACCTCCCCACACAAGCCAGCAGCGAGGGTAAACCGATGACCCAAACAGTAGAACCCAAAGCCCAAGCGAGCCTGAACAAGTTTGAAAAACTCAAAGCCGAAAAAGATGGCTTAGCATTAAAAGGCGAACTCGACCACTTCGCCGCAATTGGCTGGGAAGCAATGGACGAAATCGATCGCGAGCACCGCCTCAAATGGCTCGGCATCTTCTTTCGGCCAGTAACCCCCGGCAAATTCATGATGCGGCTGCGCTTGCCCAACGGCATCATAACTAGCAATCAAACCAGAACGCTAGCAGAAATCGTCCAACGCTACGGCGACGACGGCAGCGCCGACATCACCACCAGACAAAACCTGCAATTGCGCGGAATTCGCATCGAAGACGTACCCGACATCTTCCGCCGCCTCAAAGAAGCGGGCATGACCAGCATCCAGTCTGGCATGGACAACGTGCGTAACATCACGGGTTCCCCAGTCGCGGGCTTGGACGCCGACGAACTGATAGATACGCGGGAACTGGCGAATCAAGTCCAAGACATGATTACGAACAACGGCGAAGGCAACCCCGCGTTTTCAAATTTGCCGAGAAAGTTTAATATTGCGATCGCAGGCTGCCGCGACAACTCAGTCCACGCAGAAATCAACGACATCGCCTTCGTACCCGCTTATAAAGACGGCAACATCGGCTTTAACGTATTAGTCGGCGGTTTCTTCTCCGCCAAACGCTGCGACGCTGCAATTCCTCTCAACGCATGGGCAAGTCCCAGCGACGTTGTAGATTTGTGCAAAGCAATTTTAACTGTGTTTCGCGATCGAGGCCCCAGAGCAAACCGCCAAAAATCGCGGCTGATGTGGCTGATTGACGAACTCGGAATCGAACAATTCCGATCCGAAGTCGAACAAGAATTAGGGCGCACTTTGCCCGCCGCCGCGCCCAAAGATGAAATCACCTGGGACAAACGCGACCACATCGGCATCTACGCCCAAAAACAATCAGGGCTCAACTATGTAGGGCTGCACGTTCCCGTCGGACGGCTGCAGGCATCGGATTTGTTCGATTTGGCCAGAATCGCCGAGGTTTACGGCAGCGGCGAACTCAGGCTCACTGTGGAAGAAAACGTGATTATTCCCAACGTTCCCGACTCGCGGATAGAATCGCTGGTCAAAGAACCGCTGTTGCAGCGTTTTTCCATCGAGCCCGCACCGCTGACACGAGCCTTGGTTTCCTGCACCGGCGCCAAGTTTTGCAACTTCGCCCTCATCGAAACCAAAAGCCGAGCCGTGGCAATGATTGAGGAACTCGAAGCCGAACTGTCAGTTCCCAAACCGGTCAGAATTCACTGGACGGGTTGCCCCAATTCCTGCGGTCAACCCCAGGTAGCAGACATTGGTTTGATGGGAACAAAAGTTCGCAAGAACGGCAAAACCCTCGAAGGTGTAGACATTTACATGGGAGGCACAGTTGGCAAAGACGCTCATTTGGGTGCTTGCGTCCAAAAAGGCATCCCTTGCGAAGACCTGAAACCGCTGCTGCATCAACTGTTAGTCGAGCAGTTTGGGGCAGTTCCCAAACAGATTACAGGGGATGTAGCTGTGCTGAACCGGCAACTGCAATTGACGGTTGAAGAGGGCGAAACAGCAGTCTCGGCAGCCAAACCTCAGACATCTACTGTCATTTTCGCTCGATCGGGCAAAGAAGTTGCTTGCAGCGAAGATGAGTTCATACTCGATGTTGCCGAACGGGCCGGAGTCGAACTTGACAGCAATTGCCGGTCAGGAAGCTGTGGCACTTGCCAGCAGAAACTCCTAGAAGGCAAAACAGTCTACGACAGCAAACCAGACGCGGCGGCAGACTTAGAACCAGGGTTCATTTTAGCTTGCAGCGCGCGGGCGATCGGCAAAGTGACGATCGACGCCTAATCTAAATAATGTCAGATGCGATGCGAAGGTCGCGAATCAATCTCACATCTCACATTTCCACCATCTCCAAGTACAACAACAATTCAAGACAAATGAGCAACCTTTCTAGAAGAAAATTCATCATCACCGCTGGAGCAACAGCAGCCGGCACCCTCCTAGCCCACGGTTGCAGTTCCAGTTCCACCCCATCTAACGGAAGTGCCACCCCCGCCGCCGGCGGCGCTTCGCCCACCGCCGCCCCAGCAGTCAGCATCAATCCCGCCGACGCCCCAGAAGTTACCGCAGCCAAACTCGGATTCATCGCCCTCACCGACGCAGCACCCTTAATCATCGCCCAAGAAAAAGGGTTATTTGCCAAGTACGGCATGAAAGACGTACAAGTTACCAAACAAGCATCTTGGCCAGTTACTCGCGACAACTTAGAACTCGGTTCCGACAAAGGCGGCATTGACGGGGCCCACATCTTATCCCCCATGCCTTACCACATGACATTAGGCACTATTACCAAAGGCAATCAGCCAGTGCCGATGTACATTCTTGCCCGGTTAAATACTAACGGTCAGGCAATTTCGCTCAGCAAAAAATACCTAGATTTAAAAGTAGGTACAGACAGCGCACCGCTGAAAGCAGCTTTTGGCAACCAAAACCTTCCTGTTGCTATAACTTTTCCCGGCGGCACCCACGATTTGTGGATGCGCTACTGGCTAGCAGCAGGCGGTATTAATCCAGATACAGATGTTTCCGTGATTCCCATACCGCCGCCCCAAATGGTAGCGAACATGAAATCTGGCAGCATGGAAGCATTTTGCGTAGGCGAACCTTGGAATGCTCAGCTAGTTACTCAAAAGGTAGGATACACCGCCTTGATAACCGGAGAACTTTGGAAAGATCATCCTGAAAAAGCTTTCGCTTTAAGAGGAGATTGGGTTGACAAAAACCCCAAAGCTGCAAAAGCACTTACAATGGCCGTACTGGAAGCCCAGCAGTGGTGCGACAAGGCAGAAAATCACGATGAGATGTGCCAAATTATCTCTCAAGATAAGTGGTTAAAAGTGCCAGTAGCAGATATTATCAGTCGCTCTAAGGGCCAAATTGACTACGGTACCGGCCGCATTGAAGCTGCCAGCCCAGTGGCGATGAAATTTTGGGCTGATAATGCTTCTTATCCCTACAAGAGTCACGATGCTTGGTTCTTAGCTGAAAATATTCGCTGGGGTTATATCCCGGCAACTACCGATATCAAAGCAACGGTTGATAAAGTTAACCGCGAAGATATTTGGAAAGCAGCAGCGACAACACTTGGCGTCCCTGCAGCCCAAATTCCTACTAGCAGTTCTCGCGGTGTAGAAACCTTCTTTGACGGCGTGAAGTTTGACCCAGAAAAACCAGAAGAATATCTGAAGAGTCTGGCAATCAAAAAAGCATAATTAGTGCACTGTTGACAGTTGACTGTTCACTTTTGATAGTTGACCGATTTTTTAATTGAGTGGAGTTGGGTTTCGTAACTCAACCCACCCCAGACACGGTGAACACTTCAAAGTATCTACAAATAATCGATTATTCACAATACTGAAAAAAAAAATGGCAACAAACCTCGCTGTTACTAAAAGCAAAAATCCAGTAAATTTCGTTCTGGATCAGGTTCAGAAAAACCGCCGGAAAATCATCCGCCCGCTGGTAGCAATTACAGTTCTGCTCATAATCTGGCAAATCCTCTGCAACAGTCCAGAGTCCAGCTTGCCGGGGCCAATCAAAGCTGTCCAAGAAAGCTGGAATCTGATTATTAATCCTTTCTTCGACAACGGCGGTACAGACAAAGGCTTGTTCTGGCAAATTTTGGCTAGCTTGCAGCGGGTGGCGATCGGCTTTACTTTGGCAGCAGTTCTCGGCATCAGTTTGGGAATCCTGATCGGCACAAACTCCCTAATGTTCGATGCTTTAGACCCGCTGTTTCAAGTATTCAGAACTATCCCGCCCCTGGCTTGGCTGCCGATCGCCCTGGCCGTATTTCAACAGTTCAATCCCTTTGAAGGCATGGGGGTGAAAGCTAACGAAGTTTCTGCACTATTCGTAATCTTAATTACCGCCATTTGGCCGATTCTAATTAACACCACAGTAGGCGTTCAACAAATACCCCAAGACTACAGAAACGTCGCCCGCGTCTTGCGCCTCCCCAACCAAAAATACTTCTGGAAAATCCTGCTTCCCTCTTCGGTTCCTTACATCTTCACTGGCTTGAGAATTGGTATCGGTTTGTCTTGGCTGGCGATCGTAGCTGCAGAAATGTTAGTCGGCGGCGTCGGCATCGGCTTCTTCATCTGGGACGCTTACAACAGTTCTAGACTCAGTGCAGTGATTCTAGCCGTGCTTTATGTAGGAATAGTCGGTTTGATTTTAGACAGAATCGTTGGTTTCATTGCTTCCAAAGTTGTTCCTGAAGAACAGAAATAGGATTTGGGGATCGGGCATCGGCCAAACAGGGCATCGGGCATCGGGCATGGCGAATGGTTGCCAACTACAAATTGGTAGAAATGAGTTGTAAATTAATGCCCAATGCCCAATTCCCAATTAATAATCAGCATCATACAAATTACAAACTAACCTAAAATTGCCATGTCAGTATTTGTTGAAGTAGACCACGTTGACCGCGTATTTAACTTGCCCAACGGAGAGCAATACATCGCTCTTAAAAATATAGAACTGAAAATAAAAAAGGGAGAATTCATCACCTTAATTGGGCACTCTGGCTGCGGCAAATCTACGCTGCTAAATATCATCGCCGGCCTCGACAACGCAAGTCAGGGCGGGATTACTTTAGAAGGGCGGGAAGTCCGCGATCCAGGCCCGGACAGAATGGTGGTGTTTCAAAATTACTCGCTGCTACCTTGGCTGACGGTGCGCGAAAATATCGCCCTAGCAGTAAATGAAATTTACAGCGGTAACTCTCAAGAAGATCGCGAGTTGGTGATCGAACACCACATTAAATTGGTCGGACTCGGACACGCCGCCGACAAACGGCCGGGCGAAATTTCTGGGGGGATGAAACAAAGAGTTGCGATCGCCCGCGCCCTGGCGATTCGCCCGAAATTGCTGCTGCTAGACGAACCTTTCGGAGCACTTGATGCTTTAACTCGCGGCGGTTTGCAAGACCAGTTGATGAAAATTTGCGAGGAAAGCAAAGTCACCAGCGTGATGGTAACTCACGATGTGGATGAGGCTTTATTACTGAGCGATCGCATTGTGATGCTCACCAACGGCCCGGAAGCCCAAATCGGGCAAATCCTCGAAGTGAACATTCCCCGCCCCCGCAAGCGCATGGAAGTTGTCAACCATCCGAGTTACTACGCGCTGCGTAACGAAATGGTTTACTTCCTCAACCAGCAAAAGCGGGTCAAACAGCGCCGGGCCAAACAACAACCCGCTGTCATCGCCCGCAACGGCCTGGAAAAAATCAACCTCGACATCGGCTTTATTCCCCTCACCGACTGCGCCCCCTTAGTAGTAGCTAAAGAAAAAGGATTTTTCAAAGCCCACGGGTTGGAAGAAGTTACTCTCAGCCGCGAACCAAGCTGGAAAGCGATCGCCAAAGGAGTTGCCGAAGGACGGCTGGACGCGGCGCAAATGGTTGCAGGAATGCCGATCGGGATGCTGTTGGGCCTCGACGGTGAAGCCCCTGTACCAGTCTGTAGCGCCATGACGCTCTCTCGCAACGGCAATTCGATTGTTTTCAACAAAGACCTTTACAGACAAGGCATTCGGACATTAGAGGATTTCAAAGCTGCGATCGCCAAGACTCCCGATAAAGTTCACACCTTGGGCATGGTACACTCGGCCTCCATGCACAACCTGCTGTTCCGTTACTGGCTGGCCGCCGGCGGCATCGACCCCGACCTCGACGTGGGCTTGACAGTGATTCCGCCCCCGCAAATGGTATCAAATTTAAAAGCAGGCAACATTGACGGCTACTGCTCGGGCGACCCGTGGAACTCCCACGCAGTCAACAGCGGCACGGGTTTTGTTATGGCCCGTTCCCTGGATATTCTGCCCGGACACATCGAAAAAGTTCTCGGTGTTAGCGAAGATTGGGCTCAGAAATATCCTCAAACCCACCTCGCTCTCGTCAAAGCGCTTTTGGAAGCCTGCGAATACTGCGACGATCGCCGCAACCGCGAAGAAGTCCTAGCATTGATTAGCCAAGAACAATACATCGGCGCCGATCCCAAAGACATCCGTCCAGGGTTCATCGATCCGTACAACTCCGGTACGGAGGCAGAACCAGAAATGCTCTACAATTTCAACCAGTTCTCTGTTGACAAAACCAATTTTCCAGACCGCCTAGAAATGGTGTGGGTGATGGCGCAGATGGCTCGCTGGGGACTGATCCCGTTCCCGAAAAACTGGGTGGAAGTGGTCGATCGAGTTTTGCGGCCCGATGTTTTCGGTCAAGCAGTACGGGAATTGGGCTTGCCGGATATTGCCAGAGATCGCCGGACGATCGAGCTATTTGACGGCACTGTGTTTAATCTCGACGACCCGATCGACTATCTTCACAATGTCACAATCAAACGCGCCGTCCGCATTGAAGAAATCTTAATTGAACAAATAGGCAGTCAGTGTTCCATCAAACTGCCAGCATAACCAGCAAATAGGAAGAGGGAATGAGGAGCAAGAAATCAGGAAACAAGACTCCACATTTTCCGCTTCCTAACTCCCTAATTTCAAATTCTCAATCGAAATTTGTCATGTCTAATTCATCAACCCAAAATCCACATCCTGAAAATATGCAAACTATCAAAACCCCCCAAAAAACGAAAATAGAGACGCCCAAGCAAGAATTTCTGACTATTAAAGACGTATCGAAAGTCTACGAAACTCCTAAAGGCCCTTACGTGGTTCTCGACGGTGTAAACCTGACTATTAATGAAGGCGAATTTATTTGTTTGATCGGTCACTCTGGCTGCGGCAAATCAACTTTGCTGAATATGATCGCGGGATTCAACGGGCCGACAAACGGAGAAGTGGCCCTGGAAGGTTCGCGGATTACTGAACCAGGCCCCGATCGCATGGTGGTGTTTCAAAACTACTCGCTTTTGCCGTGGCTGACTGCTACAGAAAATATTCACCTCGGCGTTGAAAATGTTTACCCGGAAAAGTCCTCCGACGAACACAATACGATCGTCAAGGAACACTTGGAATTAGTGGGGCTGACCGAAGCTTGTCACAAAAGACCGGGCCAATTGTCCGGGGGGATGAAACAGCGGGTGGCGATCGCCAGAGCCCTGGCAACTCGCCCCAAACTGTTGATTTTGGACGAACCTTTCGGAGCTCTAGACCCGATTACCAGAGAAGAGTTGCAGGAAGAATTGCTGAAAATTTGGCGGAAGGAAAAAATTACCGTCATTATGATTACTCACGATATTGATGAGGCTTTGTTTTTGGCCGATCGCATCGTGATGATGACCAACGGGCCAGCAGCTTCCATCGGCGAAGATATGCACGTTCCGTTCAGCCGTCCCCGCAACCGGGCGCGGATTATGGAAGACCCGAAATACTACGAACTGCGTAACTTTGCTTTGGAGTTCCTGTTTTCTCGCTACGCCCACCACGAAGAAGGTGAAGAAACGGATTCGGAGACAGAAGCCGTCGCGCTACCGATGCCATTACCTGCTAGCAAAACGCCTGCGGTTGCTGACAGGCCGATCGCACCTGCACCTTTTGTGCATCATACTGCCGAACCCCCAGAAGCCTCGTCGATCAAACGCGGCATCCTGGCAGCCTCGTGGTTCGCAGCAATGTTTACTTTAGCTGCCGTCAATATGTCGGTTGTTTCCAGCCAGCTAAAGCAAGCGAAACTAGCAGAAACTGCACCTCCGGCGCCGACTGCGGCGGCGATTGTGAGTTCTCCCCCCAGCCCGCAAGTCGCAGCAAGTTCGATCGCACCGAATCCAAGTCCTGCGCCCATCGCTGCTGCAAGTCCTGCGCCCATCGCTGCTGCAAGTCCTGCGCCCATCGCTGCCACCGCTGCCACCTCAGAGATTTCTGACAAAGCCGAACTCGATGCGATCGGACAGAAGTTGTATGCACAAATCGACCAAAAATGGAGAACAACTCCGACATTTACCGAAAGCTTGACTTATCGGGTCAAAGTAAAACAAAACGGCGAGATCCTGCAGTTCGATCCCACAAATAAAGCAGCTAAAGATTTCGTCAAAGAAACTCCTCTGTCGGTTTTGCAAACTCCTGCAAATGCAACAGCAGGCGCTGAAAAAACTGCTGAATTCCAAGTAACTTTTAGCCCCAGCAACGGAGGCGTATTAGAAGTTAAAACACAGAAATAGGCGACATAATACTCGCCCACTAAATCTCAGATTGCTATCAAGAACAAGGTCAAAAGTAGTATCGGCGCGCTGTTTGAGTCCTGCAACAATTCTTCCTCGCTCCCCTAGGTGGGGTGACAAGATTTAGGGCAGGAGTACCTCTGTTAGAGAGGTATTTAGGAGCGAATATTCACTGACTACAAACCAGATGGCTCGCGAGTTTTAGTAAGATAGCGGTTAATTTTAAATCAGGGTATTGTCCGTTGCTGTGAAGCATTTTTGCGGTAATTTAGTAATGATTAAAACATTATTTGCAGGAACCCTCAGTTCCGACTATAATAACAAATTACGAATTACCCATTAGCTTTCAAAAATTAGCATCTAAAATCACCAGATGGAAACTATAAAAACTCTTTGCCCATACTGCGGTGTAGGTTGCGGTCTAGAAGTTGTTGCCGACAAAAAACAAAGTTGGAAAGTGCGGGGCGATCGCAATCACCCATCAAGTCAGGGCATGGTTTGTATTAAGGGAGCAACCGTAGCAGAATCTATTCGGAGCGATCGGCTACTGTATCCGATGATGCGAGATACTCTCGACCAACCCTTCCGCCGCGCTAGCTGGGACGAAGCTCTCGATGCAATTGTTAACCGCATCCAAACAATTCGCAGCACCAGCGGTCCCGATGCTTTGTGCGTTTACGGTTCGGGTCAATTCGCAACAGAAGATTATTATGTTGCCCAGAAACTAATGAAAGGTTGTCTGGGTACTAATAATTTTGATGCTAATTCTCGCTTGTGTATGTCTTCAGCAGTCTCTGGATACGTTCAAAGCTTTGGCTCGGACGGGCCGCCTTGCTGTTACGACGATTTAGAATTAACAGATTGCGCTTTTATTATTGGTAGCAATACAGCGGAATGCCATCCGATTGTATTCAATCGATTAGCAAAATACCACAAAAAGCATCCAAATGTCAAGATGATTGTGGTAGATCCGAGGCGGACTCCGACTGCTGAAGCGGCGGATTTGCACTTAGCAATTAAACCGGGTACGGATATAGATTTGCTTAACGGAATTGCATATTTGCTGTTACGCAGGCAAGCAATAGATGCTGAGTTTATTGAAGAATGCACGGCGAATTTTTCAGCTTTTGCTGAGGTGATTAGCAGCTACACGCCGGAGTTTGTAGCCTCGCGCTGCGGCATTACTGTGGGCGAGTTAGAAACGGCGGCAAACTACTGGGAACAGTCGCAGCGCGTTTTGTCTCTGTGGTCGATGGGAATGAACCAGTCGTCGGAAGGCACGGCAAAGGTGCGATCGCTGATTAATTTGCACTTGATGACCGGTCAAATTGGCAAACCGGGATGCGGCCCGTTTTCCCTCACCGGCCAGCCAAACGCGATGGGAGGGCGGGAAGCGGGAGGACTGTCTCACTTGCTCCCAGGCTACCGATTTGTGAAAAATGCCGAACACAGAACCCAAGTCGAGGAATTTTGGGGAATCGCACCGGGAAGTATTTCCCCGCATCCGGGCCGCACAGCTTGGGATATGATCGCCGGTTTGGAAACTGGCGATGTCGAGTTGCTGTGGATTGCAGCTACTAATCCGGTGGTGAGTATGCCGGATTTGGAACGCACGAAAGCCGCTTTGCTGCGATCGCCCTTTACTATTTATCAAGAAGCTTACTATCCCACTGAAACCTCGGCCTACGCTCACATCCTGCTGCCGGCAACGCAGTGGAGCGAAAAAACCGGAGTAATGACGAATTCCGAACGCCGGGTTACGCTTTGTCCCGGTTTCGACACTCCCTCCGGGGAAGCCCGCGACGACTGGAGGATTTTCGCCGAGGTGGGACGGCGGTTGGGTTTTGCCGAACACTTTGCTTTCGAGAACAGTGCGGAGGTTTTTCAAGAGTACGCACAGTTGACGCGGGGCCAGCCTTGCGACATGACCGGCCTGAGCCACGAATACATCCGCCAAGAAGGGCCGCAGCAGTGGCCTTGCCGGGAAAACGAGCCTGTGCATCCAGGGAACGAAGCGAAACGGCTGTATACTGACAGGCGTTTTCACACTCCTGACGCGCGGGCGAGATTTTCGGCCTATCACTCGCGGGGACTGGCAGAACCTCCCGATCCGAATTATCCGTTTGTGTTGACGACAGGGAGACTTTACGGACACTGGCACACGATGACGCGGACGGGTAGAACAGAGAAAATTAATCAATTGCACCCCGACCCGTTTTTGGAAATTCACCCCCGCGATGCTGCCAAATTGCAGATTAAGGAGGGTGATTTGCTGGAAGTTCGATCGCGCCGCGGCAAGGCGCAGTTTCCGGCAAAAGTCACAAAGGCGATCGCGCCCGGTACGCTATTTGTACCGATGCACTGGGGTTCTCTGTGGGCCGAAGCGGCTGAAGCCAATGCCATGACTCATGCTGCAAGCTGTCCAGATTCCAAACAGCCTGAGTTAAAAGCTTGTGCGGTGCAGTTGGTGCTGGTTGGGGCAGAAACTGCCGCAGAAGTTGAGGAATTTAATTGGCAAAAATCCACCCTCGCCGTCACTTCTTGAGCGGCCCTCGAACTACGGGATGTTACACATCACCGCCGAACGAGCGGGAAGCCGCGGGCTTTAGACATGGGGAGGAACCGGGTTGATGTTTGGCGAGTGCGAGCGTCAATCGCGCTAAGTCGAACGATTGGAGATTTACTCCACAGATGAATCTGGGATCTTGAACAAGACTTTAAACTTTTGCACTCTTGGCGACACAAGTCCGGGGCTGGTATCCGTTTGTGGGGTAACAATGTCTCTCGATCGAGCAATTTTGAACCCGGACATACCCTACACATAAATCTTAAATCCCAAATCCCAGATCTAAAACCTAACGATCGCGAATTAAATAACTTATCATTTTAATTGTTATTGTGGGATGGGCGTCCCGCCCGGCCGTAAAAGA
>NZ_JAUBRP010000067.1:2500-35207 GCF_036701935.1 Microcoleus sp. M2_D5
TTGATGGTTTGGATTAAATAATTGTGCTACAAATGAACTATTCAACTTCGCGGCTAACCTAAAATGTTCACTCCGTCAGACAGAGTGCGGCTTATGAAGGAAATGCGGAAATCTCCAGAAGGAGACTTGCTGCCTAAATGGGAGGCGGCTTCGCAGTGGCTGTCTCGGTTTGAAGATAGCGATGATTGGTCGATCGCCCTGATGGACTGCGATCGCACTCCTTGCGTTACAATTGGTTTTGTTTTGGAGTGCGTGTGGCGATCGCACTGGGTGACATTTGATGAAGCAGACGGATATCAGCGCTTGCTGGCAGGATTTAACGAAATTCCCGAACCATTGCCCGCTGTTGGTGCTCCCAAAAGTTACTCGCGGGGGGCGTGGGTTTTTGAAGCTCAACCGCGCCATCAACGCCGCAAAACGCTTGTAGAAAGGCGAGGCGGTAGAAATGAAAAATTTCGACAAAATGCACCTGCACCGCGCGTGGATTTATCGCTAGCTATCGGAGAATGTACACCGCAGCAGTTGATGGAAGCGCTGATGGTGCAAAATGGACGATGGAATAATTTCGACCCGGAACCGATTTTAACCGATCTATATCAGAACAGAGATTTGTGGCTGAATTTTATGATGCTGCCGCTGATTGCGGAGGATGAAAATAGCGGTAGGCTTTACAGTAATTTGGGTTTATTGCTGCGAGATTTGGACGATCGCTGGCACGCTGATACGCTTTATATTTGGAGTAGGGATGATGATTGCGTTTACCCGCTGGTTGATTTTGGGAAGACTTGGATGGCGGATGATGTGCAAGTGATGGATCGCGATCGGGCATCTGTGTTTATTGGTTATGGGGGTTATGAAAATCCGCCGCCTGTTGTGGTTTACTGGTGGGATTAAATCACTTTTTTTCCCCATTACGACCCAAAAATTTAGCTGTTTTACGATCTAAAAACTTAGCCCCTGCTGATACAATCGTTTGGTCTTGTTCCTGAGAATTGACATCTTCCTGTTTGTTTACTTCTTTCAATTTACGACCCAAAAATTTAGCTCCTCTACGACCGACAAACTTAGCTCCTGCTGATACAATCGTTTGGTCTTGTTCCTGAGAATTGTTTAGGTTTTGGAGTTCTTGTTTGTCTCTCCCAAAACTAGCAATTAATTCAAAAGCTGGCATCAAGCCTACTAGCAATATTAGCAAAACCAAAAATATCGGCATCACCAATAATCCCAGCAATAGTACAACTCCCTTACCCTTCAGACTAACCAAGATGATGGTGATAATGTTCTCCCACCAAGAACAGCCCCAGCGTCCACAAAATTCTGCCAAAATTAGTTGCATTAGATTTTTACTCCTTAAACTGTATGTCCCTAAGTTTTTTGTTTTTACCGCGCTTTGTGCTTTCCTCAAAACAAGAGCGATCGCACTTTGGTAGAAATAGCGATCGACCTGGTAAATTTAGCTAAGTATGAATCTATTTGGCAAAGAAGACGGTGGTGGGGGAGACTGAGAATGTCGGGGCATATAGCTCGGTTTGGGACGACAAGCTTCTATAATTTCGTTACAAAACAGGTTGAATTTATCCTTTTTTGTACAAAACAGAATGAGATTACTACTACTCGTGTAAATGGCAATATAACGCTGTTTTACAACAAAAGCCAACACAATGAAGATAATACCAATGAAGAATAAGCCGAGGGTTAGAATTCCGAGTCCGAGCAGCCACCAAGTACAGCCTTCCCCTATTTCAACTGCTTTGACATTTTGAATGGGAATGACAATTTCTTTGATTTCTAACCCAAAAAATGAAGTGAAATTTTCTTGTAAGGTGTCCCCAACAATTTTAAGAGTTCCTGTACCGCTGGTTCGGACGGGAACTGCACCGACTAATTGACGGGGAATCCCGCTGATTTGGGTAACTGATTTAGACTTCATTTTTTTTGATGTTTGTTGTAATAATAATGACATTGGTCGTACAATTTTTGGTAGGGACATGGGCTTTGGCCGTGTCCTTACACCGATCGCTCTGCTGAGTTGGTATTACATGAAAGCTTGAAGTCTTTCTAGTGCTTTCTTCTGTTTAAGGAATTTGAACTTGGTTACTGTCTTTGCTTTTTAAACAGCAACTTTTTTGTAAATGTAATCAACAGCCTGTTGAACTGTTTCTATGTTCTCCGCAGCTTCATCGGGAATTTCAATGTCGAATTCCTCCTCAATGGCCATAATTAGCTCTACTGCATCGAGAGAATCGGCTCCTAAATCCTTGGCAAAATTAGCGTTTATGGTGACTTTACTTGCCTCAACTTCTAGTTGCTTGGCAACAACGGCTTTGAGTTTTTCATAAATTTGCTGCTTAACCTTATCGCTTGGGAAAGATTCTGCAACAACGGTAGCAGTAGCAGTATTATTCGTAGTTTCATCAGAATCTAATTCTAATTCCTCTTCGGATTCATCCCGGACTTTGAAGTACCAAAATAGATTAGCCACAGCCAAATCAGAGGCTTTTTCCAAATTCGACGATACTAAACTTGTATGACCCCCTAGTTCCCCTTGTTCAATGATATAATCTTCATACTCTTCACGTCGCTGCCGATCGAGCATCCATTCCAGTTGAGTGCGAAGCGCGTAAAAATGAGACTTCGGCTTCAAATTTTCATAAAATAACTGTTCCTCTGGGATTGCTAAAGCTGTTGCGGCTGAGTTTTTCTCCACCTTAACAGCAGAGTCAGGTTTACTAAAATCAGCACTTTGCAACTGTTTTAATTCACTTGGCGGTAAAGCTTTCATCCATTCAATCTGATTTTGCCAAGTCTCTAATAAAACTAAATCGCGATCGTGAATGCACGTAATTTCAGGAAAAAGAAAGTCAAGCTCTTCGTCTGAGTCACAACAGTGTATAATACCGAGGCTATCTTGACGGATTTGTTGTTGCAGTTGAGAAATACGATCGCCCGCAGCCCCATACTCATTTTGCACCTGATAAGTCGCAATAATACTTTGTTCGATCGTCCAACTGCACTCTAACCGGCGCAACTGTCCCGCCGCACAAGTTTCTGACAACAACTGCGGATTTCTGTAATCGGCTAAAGCTTCAAACAGCATCCCCCGCGCCGCATCAATTTCAGCGTTGCGGCGGTTGATATCTTGGAGTCGCAAGGCCGATCGCATTCGTTGAATTGCTTGATTAAATAACCCGTAAGCCCGCACTAAGACTAGGCGATGGTTCTCAAATTTTATATCTGCAACCACTTCGGAAATTAATTGCTTAATTTCCGCGCCTTGGCCTTTCAAAAGTTGTTCTAAATTGATGAAACCATTTTCTACTTTAACTTCCAGCCTTTCTACTGCTTTTTTTAGTTTCAAAGTCTGGTGCAAATTTACCGCAGACAAAGCTACCCCAGCCGCAACTCCCACACCAATGACGGCTGTTGTCGCTTGCAGCACGCCCAAACTGGTTTGGACGGCTTGAAAGCCCATTTGCGTTTGGTACATCTGCAAGCCTCCCATTGCAAGCTGCACGGGAGACACTAACGGCGATAGGGGGCTATTGTTGAGGACGGCGCCAACGGCGTGGGCCGCAAACTGTCCCGTCGCTGCATCTCTCGCCATGCCGATCGGCACTCCAGCCGATGTAAACACTTGTACGTACTTGCCAGCCTCGATCGCAGCCTGTACCGCCGGGGGAAATACAAAGTTCATCATCAATTTTTACCGTGTGACCAATCCACAGAATAACTAATATATTATGATAGTTTAAATAAAAAAAAAATTATCTAAAGGCGCGGCAAATGGACACTTCGCTAATTAGTCCGCAAACGGTTGAGCTTGTTTCCCGACTGACAGGGCAAAGCCTCCGAAAAGAGGATATTACTCCGCCCGTGCTTTTCCTGGCGGGGCTGGTGACGGTATTGCTGGGAGTCATTCATGCCGACGGTACGGTAAGTGCTGAGGAAACACAGCGATTGCGGACAATTTTTACGGAACTTATTCCCGCTAACAACAGTTTGCGCCAATTCGTAATGCCGATGGTTAAGAGCGTGCGGGAACAGCAAGTTTACAAGAAATTGACGGCGTTGCTGGCGCTGACAGCGTGCTTTTCCGAAGAGGAAAAACTGCTGTTAATTAGTTTTGGGTATCAAATGTCGGCGGCAGATGGGACAATAGATGAACGAGAAAAACAGTATTTGACCATCATTGCCGATCGACTCGGAGTTAATGCGCGATTTTTGAGTGTTTTGGAAGCGAGTTTTAGCAATCAAGCCATCAGCGATACAGCAGCTTTAGCAGAAGTCCACTCGTTACTCGATCCAGCGCAATTTCAATCTCTCGATTCTATGTTTGTCCGTGCTGCCAGTCACATTATCGAACATTTACCAGCCAAACCGAAACACAAAACAAATCAAAAGCAATCAGTTTCATCCTATCAGGAGTTGAAAAAATTTCAGGAGTATCGGCAACAACTGAATGCTCTTTGTGAAAAACTAGGCTTAACTCTGCAAAATGGAATCGATCGCAACGTGCTATCTCCTACTTTAGCAGAAGAAGTAACGAAAGTATCTCAGAGATTGCAATCTCCATGTTTTCGCGTTGCTGTTGTCGGCGAATTTAGTAAAGGTAAATCAACCTTACTAAATGCTTTACTTGGTGAGGAAATCCAACCAGTGCGCGATATTCCCTGTAGCGGTAATGTGACTATTTTGAAATATGGTTCGCAGCGCCGGGTTATTTGTCGCTACCACAATGGACGGGAGGAAGAAATTTCACCTGCACAATATCAAGAGAAAGCTTCGATTTCGGAACAAGCGGCTTATGGTTCCTATGCCGATGAAATTGCCAAGTCGGAAATTGCCGAAATCGTTTTTGAACATCCCGAATTAGAGTTGTGCCGCAATGGGGTAGAAATTATTGATTCTCCTGGGTTGAACGAACAAGCCGAACGCACATTAGTCACCCAACAGGTTCTCAAAACAACTGATGCGGTTATTTTCTTAACTCATGCTCAAAATGCTTTAACGGAGAAAGAGCGAGAACTGCTTTTGTACTTGAAAAAAGAACTAAATTATGGTAATAAGGAAGGCGCGAGTAATATTTTTATGGTAGTTAATTTTTTCGATTTACTGCGGCGGGAAGAGAGTCGCCAGCAGGTACGAAAAAGGGTGGAAACAATTGTTACAAGTCAAAATTTGATTGCTGGTGAAAATCGGATTCATTTTATTTCTGCTCAATCTGCATTAGAAGCGATTTTAGCAGGCAATGAAAATGATGATTATCTAAAATCTTTTCAGGGTTTTACTGATTCGATTGAGAAATTTCTGACTGTTGAACGGGGGGCGATCGCACTTCGGCAGTCCGTCGCCGGAATTAAGCAAATTATTAATACTGGCTGCGATGAATTGACTCAATATAGGGAAATCTTAGAAGGAAAATTGACAGTTTCTCAAGGAGATAAGGCGAAGATTTTTGAACAAATGGCGGAAGTAAGCGGCCGCGATGTGAAAATCAAACTTTTAGCTAATGAACTGAGGGAGGAATCTGTAGAAGAAGCTATTGAATCTTGGAATGAATGGGTGGAAGGATTGGGAGAACGCCTGATGGCAAAAAGTCATCGCTGGACTTCCGAACACGGACACATCATGAGTCAAGACAAGTTGACTAAAGATTATGCAGATCAATTTGTACGAGACATCACCGAAGAAATTGATGACTGGGGCAATCAAAAAGTACAGTCTATTTTAAAACAAAATATGGGAGTGCTAGACAGCCAAATCGGTGAAGATATTGATGCAATACGGCAAGAATTTCAACAGTTTGACCAGCAACTCAGCACTAGCCTTGTCGCTCAATTCAATAACTTAGCAACAGCAGGTAGCTTAGGCGGATTTGGCGCAAGTGGAAGGGGAATTGCTTCCTCAATTAACCCAAATATCGGTAGTGATGAAAGCTTAGGCGTTGGTTTGGGTCTCGGTGCATTAGTAGGTGCTGGGTTGCTATTTTTTACAGGACTTGGTTTTATAGGAGTTATTTTGGGTGGCTTAGCTGCTGGCGCTGGTGGCGGTTTTGGCTTTAGTTTTTTAGATGGCGATGCTGTTAAAGATCAGATTAAGCAAAAAGTTTGCGAGTTAGGCGTTGAGAAATTTGACGAATCTGCCCAGTCTATTTTTGAGAAGGTACAAGAAAGAATTATTACAGTATTTGACGATCGCGCTGATGCGAATAGCGGTGCGATGTCAAAAGCGATCTCGCTGTGGGAAAATTTATTAGAACAGCAGGAAAAGCGCGATCGAGAGCAAGCAGATTGCGAGGCCCAAAAAGTTTGGCTGGCTGACAAACGCCGAGAACTCGAACAAGTAAAAAATCAAATTGAGGCTATTTTAAATCAGAGCGATCGCTAATTCAATGAATAATATCATGTCCAATCGATCGACCGCGATTTTCGTAGGGGCCCGTTAGCCAACAATACCAGCCAATAATTGACAATCTCAAAAACCCGCCCCGGCCGGGATATTATGGTTAATCGATCGGATTCGATCTAACGGGTAAGTCATACCCAAGGAGAGGGGCGGGTTTCCAGAATCTCGGCTTTGTGTTGCAAATTAGGGCGAACCCGCCCCTACAGGAATTACGGTTAATTGACCGGACATTATATTACTGGTGTTTCTATGCCAAAACTGGCACGGGCTGCGGCCAACGTCCCATGACTTTACCAATCACCGCCAATTCTTCCATCAACTTGTCGAACTGATCCGGTGTTAAAGATTGCGGCCCGTCAGACAAAGCTTTTTTCGGATTCGGGTGCACTTCAATCATCAGCGAATCTGTACCAGAGGCGATCGAAGCAAAGGCCATCGAGGGTACAAACTGCGCCCAACCGGTGCCGTGACTGGGGTCAACCATAATCGGTAAGTGAGTCAGAGTCCGCAATACTGGTACTGCCGACAAATCGAGGGTATTGCGTGTATATTGCCTGTCATACCCGCGAATTCCGCGCTCGCACAAAATCACGTTCGGATTCCCAGAAGCCATGATATACTCAGCAGCCATCAACCATTCTTCAATGGTGGCGGAGATGCCGCGCTTCAGCAAAACTGGTTTGTCTTGAGCTCCGACTTTCTTCAACAGTGAGAAATTCTGCATATTTCTCGCCCCGACTTGTACCACGTCGGCTACTTCCACGATCGCACTTAAGTCGGCCGCATCCATAACTTCTGTGATAATTCCCAAACCGCTAGCTTCCCGCGCCGCCGCTAGCAATCCCAAAGCACTCTCGCCGTGGCCTTGGAAAGCATAGGGGGAAGTTCTCGGTTTGTACGCGCCACCACGGAGAAAATGAGCTCCAGCAGCTTTGACGCGCATTGCCGTTTCGACAATCATTTCTTCGTTTTCGACTGAGCAAGGGCCTGCTACGATCGCGATCGGGTGATGCAAGCCGATCGTTACAGTTCCTAAAGGAGTAGCAACCGTTACTTCGCTGGGTTCTCCTTGGCGATATTCCAGAGAAGCGCGTTTGTAGGGTTTTTCCACGCGCAGAACTTCTTCAATCCAGGTGCTCATTTCGCGCAGTTGCATCGGTTCGAGCTCAACTGTGTCGCCCACCAAACCCATCACGGTTTTGTAACGGCCGACGATTTTTTCTGGTATCAAACCCCAGCTAGTGCGGAGCTCTTCGTCGATGCGATCGATCTCGGCTTCTGGAGTGCCGGCTTTCATTACAATAATCATATTTTTTTTGCCTTTTTAGTTGGGCTAGAAACGGATGATGACTCTGATGCACTGAGAAAAATAGATGCAATGGCGATCGAGAATCTATTTATATCAGTATTTTTAGCATTGTTCTGGGGTGGGTTCTTATTCCCTCCCCAAGGACAAACTCGCTAATGGTTAACAGCTTAGTTTTTTAGCTAATGACTAATGACTAATAACTCATGACTAATGACTAACTTTTTGGCTTCGCGGCGCGCCACGCTTCTCGCATCCGTCCAAAATTGGTATTAAATTCTTCCCACCCCAGAGTGCTTCCTGAAACTTCTTCATCCCAGGAAGCTGAGAGGACTCCGTAGCTTAATCCCAGAACGCCTAGACCAAAACAGCCCATGCTTACCAGCAATACTGCTGTGTTGGGCAAATCAAACAAGCCTTTGCTGACTATCAAATAGCTGACAAAAAATGTGGAAATTCCCAGGATTGTCGGTATGCCACAGAATACCGCTATGCGGGATATCATGCGTTGGCTGACTACTTCTGGGATGGATTGCGCCTGTTTTCCGGTTTTGTTAGCTTTCGGCTGCTTGTCGGCAGAATCCGACTCTAAGGCTATGCTTGCTTGGGGTTCTGGGGGCTTTTTAGGCGTTTTTTTACGATTCGCGGCCGGTTCAAAGGGCAAGCGCTTGCGGGGTGGTTCGGAGGACATATTTTATCTCTAACCTGAAATCTCGAACATTTTTCAATAAGTCTTGGTGTTTGTCCAAGATTAAAGAATATTGTCGCAAATTTTGGCTTGGGTGTTTAGCCGCGAATGCCTAGACGGGCAATCAATGCTTTGTAGCGATCGGCATTTTGCTTTTGGATGTATGCCAGCAGGCGCTTGCGGCGGCTGATCATCATCATCAAACCGCGCCGGGAGGCGAAGTCTTTTTGGTTGATTTTCAGGTGGGCGCTGAGTTTGGTAATGCGATCGGTCAGCATGGCGACTTGGACATCTGCTGAACCGGTATCGGTTTCATGGGTTTGGAAGTCGCCCATGATTTCTTGTTTGCGCTGTTGTGTAAGAGCCATGAATTGATTTTAGTTTTTTTGTACGATTGTCACAATCTCCTATGTTATCACAGGGGAAGCATAATAACGATAAAATTTTTGCTAAGGATGGGTTTGTTTTTTGAGCAGAATAGACTTGAATGGCAAACATACTTAGGACGGGCGGGACGCCCATCCCACAATTTTTTTTCCTGTGGGATGGGCGTCTCGCCCGTCCTGGGTTTTTATTCCCGGCGGCTAGATATTGTAGGGAATTATCATTGTAGGCGATTATCGGCTCAAATAGGCGATCGCCTCACGTATCCAATCATCCGCATCACCTTTAGCAGACAAAGTGCTGTCTTGACTGAGGGTTTGCAGCGCTTGCAAGACTTCAGCCGCAGTGTATCCCATCGCCAGCAGGATCATCTCGACTTCTTCTTGAATAGCTGGGGGGACTCCGGCCGCGACTGAAGTTGTCAAACCTGCTTGCTGGCGCCATTCCGAGAGTTTGCTTTTGAGTTCCAGGGCGAGACGTTCTGCGGTTTTTGTACCCACGCCCGGAGTTTTGGCGAGGATGCGGGTGTTACCGCCGACGATCGCCTGGACTAAATCTTGTAATCCTAAAGTATCCAGAAGTGCGATCGCCAGTTGAGCACCCACACCGCTAACACTCGTCAACTGCCGAAACAAATCGCGTTCTGCCGCGCTGCCAAAACCGTACAATACGATTTGGTCTTCCTTAACTTGCTGGTGGGTAAAAATTTGGGCGACTTCGCCGGATGCTGGCAATTGACCGGTCACACGGGGCAAAATTTGGATTTCATAGCCGATGTGATTGACTTCCAGAGTCAATATGACGCGGTTGCTGCCTTTGGCGATATCGGCGACTGTGCCTTTGAGATAGCTAATCATAGAGTTTATAATACACCGCTATTCGTTTTCGTCAAACTCGGCGATGATGCAGCAGATTTCGTTGAGGCTGATATCTGTTCGATTCCCTTCGGGATAGCTTCACTTCACCGATTTTGAGTAAATGGTTAACAAAAGTACGATCGACGGTGACTTTATAGCGTTTTTCATAGCTATGAGGTACACTTAGTCAAGTGAAACTATTAAGATAAAAATCATCACGGCAACCCTATTCAATAGACTTTAGCAAAAAAATCATAGACGTGAGAGACCAATAAAATCTTTGAATAAGAAAACTAGCATAATGTTTTAATGTAGCCAAGACTTTTGTTCAATAATTACTAAAAAGATCCCAAAACAGAGGAGATATCCTTCCTATGGATCGAGGAGAAAGTCCACTCACAAAATTAACAGGGCGAACAATTAGTGACAGTAGTAGAAATAATAGAAGAGAAGAATGATGCAACTTTAAAAGAGTTAACTGAATTGCTTGAGTCAAAAATCAAAATAGAACTAATTATATAGAAATCCTCAATTATTTTCTATAGGTAGATCAATCCTAAATAATTTTATTTATGTAAATATATTGACGTATTTTGGGGAAATAAAATTTATGTTGGCTAGTAAAAAACTCAAATAAAAATTTGACAAGCTTAAAAGACCTACATAAATACCAAGACTTTCTTGAAAAGTTTTTATTTTAGCTTGTAACCAAATATCTTCAACGGGATTCTGTTGGGGAGCATTGGGAGCAAATAAAATACAAGTAATTGACAAATTATCAGGTTCATTGTCACCATTTAGTTATAATTAAAAGTATCTAAGTTCTCCATATTTATGATAACTAGCTCCATCCCCAATCAAGATAATTTTGCGATATTTATATTTTGGAAGTATTTTATGAATTTAACTGTTGATTTTCCGGTAGTGATTTTATGTAAAGGATAGAGGATAATAGCTCTATGCCAATCTTTTGAGGAGTCTCATGATGAAACCCTATCTGATTTGTCCCACTTGTGGTTCTGACGATGTGATGAAAAATGGTATGACTCATCGCGGAAAACTTTCACCATAAATGTCGTGACTGTGGTCGCCAGGAAAGTCGAAAATCCTAAGTGGCAACTCAAAAACACCGACACCGGGCGCAAAAATTGAGTTGCTTCTCCTTGAACGGATTTCTCTTGCTGGCATTGCCCTCCTTCATGGGTGTTTCCTCTCTTCTGGCTTCTTGCATTATGTAAACCACTTGTACACTGCCGTAGAACCCAAGGCTACAGTTATCCCAAAAGAAGTCGGAAAACACACAGTCCAAATGGATGAACTATGGTATGAAAGTAGACAATAAAGGGAATAAACAATGGGTTTGGTTAGCGATGGATGCCAAGACTCGGGAAGTTCACGGATGTCATATTGGAGACCGTTCCTTAAAGTCGGCTCTTGCATTATGGGATTCCCTACAAGCCGTGTCTATCGCCTGCCGTGCCAAGATTTATACCGATCGTTGGGAGGCATATGCTGCGGTTTTACCGACATTCACGGCATCAGCCTGTGGGGAAAGAAAGCGGATTGACGAGTTACATCGAACGATTAAATAATACTCTCTGTCCGCGAAATTCGCGATTAGTCAGGAAGACATTATCGTTTTCTAAGAAGTTGGAGAATCATGGCTGGTGCTATTTGGAATTTTATTCATGACTACAATCACCAAATCCGATTAGCAATGCTGAAGACTCAACCGCCTCAATTTTCTCCATCCTTTACATAAAAGCACTACCTAGGAGATATTTACAAAATTGGGATGCTCCCGGCTGCAACCCTTATTTGGTCTTGTTCTTAGACCTCTTTCTCACCCTCCCAGACCCCAGAGAACACATACAGCCTCTTCGGTGGTTCATGAAGTACACTATAAAGCTATATTGTGTGGTGTTAATCCTCCGGGTGCGGCGCGGCGAAATATTGGTCGATAAAACTTACAGATTGACGGGTGGCGACGCACCAAACAGCGGGCTAGAATATTGTGTGTACCACATCTACATGGAATATGCTGTAAAAATGAGAAGAAACATGATATTTTAGTATTTAAAAAGGGATTTCATCATCATCTTCCTCTTCCATAGTCTTAGCCGTCATCCGCCAACTCGTAAGATACTCAATTTGCACATCAATTTTGTTAATAGCTTCCCCTAACCGCTTTTGAATGTATTGAGTCAGCGTCACCATAAAATCTAACTCAACTCCCACAGATAGCGCAAGTTTGGCCAATCTAGCAAAATCTACCTTCAAAATGGAGGAACTGGATAACTTAAAATGGGGAGTATTTTCCTTACTTTGCACCAACATTGCTTTTTTAATTCGCTCTTTCAAATGCTCAACTTCTGAATCCAGTAACTTCCATTCAGGCAAAAGTTTTTGATACCTTTCCCCCAATACTGTTAAATCCTCACTCTCCGGATCCGGCGCAATTTTCTTAGTGGATTTCCGCCGCTGCTGTACATTAGAATTTAACCGCCAACTAGCAATATCCTCAACTTCCAAAGATGGATCGGCGATGAGGTTGCCTAACTGTTTTTGAATTTCTTTCGTCAGCGTCACCGAAAAATTTAACTCAATTCCTTCAGTTTGCATCAGTCTGGCCAGCGTCATAAAATCAACTTTCATCGTTATCGAACTGGACAGCTCAAAATAAGAACTGTCTTTAAGCTTTTGGGCCAACATCCCTGCTTTAATGCGTTCTTTCACTTCAGCAATTTCTGAATCTAGCGGCTTCCACCGAGATTCTATTTCCTGATATTTTTCACCCAATGCTGTCAAGTTTTCCGTTGCTGGTTCGGGGTAGCATTGGGCAAGAATTTCTAGCAGGTGGCGATGCACTCCAGCTAAATAAACCGCGTCCATCTTGGCATATTCTAGCTGATTCTGGGTCAGGGGACGCTTGGCCCAATCGCCGCTTTGTTCTGTTTTATCAACATAAGCAATGCCGCAAAGTGTTTCTATTAAAGTTTTGAGTTTTCGGTTGGGTAATGGCAGAATGTAAGTGGGAATCTTTGTCGCCATTTTGAATGTGCAAGTGACATTTTGAGCGTCGTCATTGCCTAGAAATCTGATGTCATAGCTGGCGTTGTGCAAGACTTTTTCAATATGTGGATTGAGCATGATTTGGTTGATGAAATCTTTGGCCAATTCTGGTTGATCCAAGACATCTAGTAGAAAAGTGGCATCTCCCGTGGAATCTGTGGAGTCAGCTAACACCTGAATCAGAGATAATCTGGGGTTGGATTTATAGTCTGCTATTTCTGTATCCACCCACAGGATTTTAGCTTGGGAAAATTTAGCGATGAGTGCTTTGATGTCGTTTGCTGCTGTTAAATAAGGCATTTTTAGAGACTTTTGCTATTAACTTTTTGATTCTATTATGCTATAGCAATTATCGGCTCGATTGTCAACAATTTAAACACCGGACATCGCATTGCCGTGTCCTGGATACACGCCAACATCAGAAACCCGGTTGCCCCGGTTTCTTCCTATATTTCTCGTTCCAGCGTGCGTTTCGTTCTGAAGAAACCCAGAAATGGGGGGAACTCAGGCTCTAATAAGCTAATCCAATATGGATTGAGCTCGCACTTTAATCACTTGTTAGATGACAACTTGTTCGTCTTGTGGGTGAGAACATTGTTCAAGTCCCATCCCGCTGGTGCTGCGGTGAAAGCATCACCCCTACGGTAGCGATTAGCCATCAATTCGTAAAGCGGGGTGAAAAGGCGGTAACTGGAAAACCTATTCTAGAATCCCGTCGAGCAAGAGTTTATGGGTAGCGAAAGCAGAGGTACATCCGAACCATCGTGAGAGAAAACCAGCGAAACAGGTTGATACGCGCTTGAGTCCCAAAAGGGCAAGGATTGGTAAGAAAGGGACTTTACCTTCAATGTACCGCAGGGTTGGCAAGAGATTGGTAAGAAAGCGAAAGCTCCCCTGTAACGAGGGAGATATGCAGACAGAGCCACGGTGTCTCGGAAGATAGAACCTCCAGTAGCAATGTAAAAGTCATGAGCACTGTAAAACCGATGTATGAATGGAACAAGACTCCCTGACGAAAGCTGGAAAGAGTTGTGTTCAAGTTGCAGAAAAGAATCTATCAAGCCACCAATCGTGGTGATACAGCATATTCCATGTAGATGTGGTACACACAATCTTCTAGCCCGTGTAAGGTGCTGATACATCCGTCAATCTGTAGGTTTTATCGACCAATATTTCGCCGCTCCGCACCCGGAGGATTAACACCACACAATATAGCTTTATAGTGTACTTCATGAACCACCGAAGAGGCTGTATTAAGGCACTTCGCAGACTCCAAAAGTTGTTGATGAAGTCCTGGGCTGCAAAATGCTTAGCGGTACGTAGGGAACAAAGGAACCACTTCAAGACTGGGCAAACATTAACTGGAAGCTCGTCAAGAAGCGTCAGGACTTACGCACGACCACTAGATATAGCGTACCGGGTTTAGAAATACCCATTGGATAGAGCGATAATATAAAATTAACTATCTTGACTTTTACATGAGAAATTTTAATTCTAAGGAATGACTATTTAATAACTTTAGCATCTGCTAAATAGTCGGAACTGCACGATAATTCCATTTTGGTAGATATTCATCAAAAATAATTTTTATTGTTTCTTTAAATCCCTTAGCTACTTTTCCACCAGTTTCATAAATTTTCTATCTCACATTTACTACCACAGAAAGCCCGTTTTAGTATGAGTTTTTGCCATTTTTTTTTCCTAACTCAAGAGTAGTAAAAAATACTCCTTTACAGGCTCTGGTTACGTGAGTAAACAAAGGTTTTTATGTGCTTTACCTGGTTTTTTTGAAATTAATACTATTATAAAACCCTGCACCAGGGAGTTGGTTTTTTTAAGTCAGAATAAGATGCTCTTTAACTAAAGACAAATCCATCTTACCAAAATTCACAACCAAAGCCACATTGAAATTTTCCAACGATTTGACAAACCACATAATTTCATTAGAAGCTTTACCTTCATAGTGGTTGAACAAAATAGAAAATCGCTTTTCCAACTCTGGTTTTACTTTGCCCGAAAGCAGCACCAGTTTCAGCAGTAAACCCATTGTTCTACTAGCGCCGAGGTTGTACACCAAATCGTAAAAAACGTAGTGGCTGGGATGTTGAGAATTTTCCACTACTAAGAAGTTGAACAACTGGTGGCAAGTACGAACTAACAAGGGATTATTGAATTTCACCGAGTCATTTTCTCGCAATGTATTTTTGATTTGTTTGTACAAACGGTCATTAAATTGACGCCCCCCGTATTCTGGTTCGATCGACGATATTAAATATTCATATAAATTAACTTTAAATGAGCCGTATGATGGAGTTTTTCTGGAATCTCTCAGAAAAAATTGAGCTGCTTCTTTGTAGGTGCGATCGCCTGCTACTTTTCCGGCAAATTCCCTGACCGCTAAGTGCAGTTCTGCATCGTTCAAAAGTGTGGGATTAGCCGCTCGCTGTACAATTCCTATTTCTGTATTTCTCGGCTCTACCATATAATTCAAATATTTAGACAAATGTGTTTCAAATTGTCGCTGTCTTTGAAATGCCAGTTTTTGGATGGTTTGTTGGTCTTCCTCAATGCTGTCCTTGCTCAGTAGAGAATAGCCGTACAAATAAGGATACCGACATATCAATTCGCCCAAAGGAAAATCTGTATCTTGTTGCTGCTGTTCCGCATCTCTATCTAAGGCTTTTACTAAGCGCTCTATAGTCTGGAATTCTTCACTTTTAGTAAAAAATTTTATTTGTTCTTGTAAGCGCTTGACTATGTAAAATTCCATCCCGAATCGGGGAGAATTCTGCTTAAATAAAGATACCAACTTGGCGATCGCGAACTGATTTTGTGATTGCAATTGCCAGCGGTTGATGGGGATGTAGCAGCAGCGGTGGAGCAGATATTTAAAGTCCTGATCCGATCGCTTGACGGAGACTATACTATACAAAGTTGCTTCAATCTCTCGATCGGGATAGCCCATGCCGTCGATGAATAGCTTTCGGAACCGCTCGATCACCTGTGCGGGGGATTCTGTTTCCAGGCAGGAGACGATGTGATCGTACAATCTCTGTTCGTTGTTGCCAGTTGGAAGACTGTCTGAGGGTGGGGTGAGGATGTGGCTGTCTGCATCTGTGTCTACGCTGCTGTCTGCAACTTGTGCGACAACCACTGTGGGTTTTTCCCCAAAAGTTCGATCGGGATTCAAGAACCAATAGTGTTCTTGGCTTAATTGTTTGTCCTCGGCCCAATCCAAAGCTGACTGCAAACTTTCCCCTGTCAATAACAGCGATTCATCTTCGCGGTCTGAAGCCAGCCATGCTGCTAGAGCCAAGCGGTAAGGAGCTAATTTCCCCAGCTCTTTTTCCACCCAGAACTGATTAAAAACTGACTGATAAATTAGGTTAGAAACTATTAATTTACCCTCAAATTTAACAACCAGTCCTGACAGTTGCAATTCGAGTTTTTCGGGAGAGTAATCTGCTGGTACTCCCTGGGATTCTCCCGGTTTTGTTGCCTTGGGCGGTTGCAAAGCTTGCTGGTACAGCGTTAACAGCCGCGTGAGGTCGCAGTGGTTATGGAAAATGCGATCGCGTATAGGTATCAAATGTTGGGGTTCGTCTTCTTGTTCCCAATTTTTAATAATTCTGTGTTTGACCAGTTTTTCAACCTGCTGAGCTTCCGAATTTCTGCCAATAAAAGACCCGTATTCAAGTACCAAGTGGCAAACTTTTTGAGTTAGAAACGGTTGCCCGCCCGTCCAAGCTAATATTTCTTGGAGGACTTTTTGGGGGCGAAAAGCTTTCAGGGCTAATCCTTTTGCTAGCGGCAAACTTTCCTGCTGTTGGAATCGACTTAAATGAATTTGCCGTCCAATATTAAAAGGGTTGCATCTTGGATCTCGGATCAATTCTGAGGGGGCTGCTACTCCCATAACAGCAAAAGTCAGGCGATCGTATTCCGGTTGCTCTGCCCGCTTGGAGTAACAAGCCCGGATCAAAGCAAAAAAATCCTTGGTACTGAAATTTAGGCGGCTGATGCTGTCAATGTCATCTAGAAAAATTACCAGATTTTGCTGAAGTGACTTGAGCAAAACTTTTTCGATAAATATCTCCAATCGCTGCACCGGCGGCAGCAGTTCGCGATCGTTCCACCACTTGATGGCATCAAACCTGTTTGTGATGTGTAAACTGCTTGCCATGCGGTACATGATTCCGCCATACCACTTTTGGGGGGAGATATCTGGGCTGCTGATGCTTCTCAAGTTGATGGCGGCAAAAACTGTACCTTCGGCTTGCAACCTTTTGGCCGTTTGCACTAGCAGGCTGGACTTTCCCATTTGCGGCGAACTCAACACGTAGCAGAAGTCTCCGGCTTTGAGTCCTTCGTAGAGCTCGCTGTCTGCCGGTCGCCTGACATAGGTGGGCGCACCGGCCGGCAAATAGCCTCCAACTTGATATTGGTACGTTGAGTTGACGGATGCTGTCATCTGGGAATTCATCAAGATTTTACGCCCCTATGCTGTGCGATCGAAAGGTTACAAATTGGAGTTATGGCCGGCTGATACCATTTTAGATTTTAGATTTGAGATTTTAGATGGGGCAATGACTTATTCAATAAGGGTTTGGAGTTTGCGTGTTGCATTTGGATTGTTTTTTTTTGAATCGCCCTTACTATGGTGGAAAATTTTTTGTTCTTCTTTCTCTATTGTCTACTAGGTCAGCTTTCTTCTCGTGAATCTTTACCGTATCTTTGCAAGCGTTCGCCCCAAATCGTACGCTCGGCCCAATTGTACCCGGCCACTTGATTTTTTACACTCGTTCACATAATTGATGAATTTTGACTCGATCGGATTGAAAACGCTAAAACGCCGTTTTTTTCACATTTTTTTTTACAATAATACTTTAAAATTAACCCGGTGGTATGATGTTGGCAGGGAAACTCATAACCACAGCGCCGTCAACCTTCTGCCTTCAGTTGCGTTTGCCGAATGCTGGAGGAAAAGACAGAGCAATGGCTGCCAATAAAAAACCCCAGCGTTTGGCTGAGGACTGCTTGAGTGGGAGATATCGTTAATCTGCGTTTTTTTAGTTGACTTAGATTGCATGGAATTCCATGCTGCTGACTTTCCCCGGGCTTTCGCGTTCGGGGATTCCTAAGAACAAACTTTTCAGGATGCCTCCACAAAAAGTTTAATTCTTAAAGGCGTGGTCAGAAACCGGCTAACCACTCGCTCAACTCTAAAAGTTAAGTCTGTGGCTAATTGTAGAAGATGCGCCCTGATGGCTTAACTACCCGATGGATTAGCACCCTGATGGCATAACTCCCTGATGGATCGACGCCCTGATGGCTTTCGCTCCACTACCCAAAAGATTCGGGTTGGTGGATGATCGTGGACATTAGTAACACGTCACTTCTGGCGTTTCCGATCGCAAGCGGGTGTGCCTGTCTGAATTGATTATGGCAGGCAGATTTATCAGAAGACAAGTGGGCTATTGCATCAACCCATTTCTGAGAGATCGGGTGAGCCAAAAAGTGTCAATCTACGCAAATCAGGGTCATCGAACATGAAAAACAGCATCTTAGTATTAGGGGTAATTGCCTCGGCTGGCTTCGGCTTTTTCCAGGCAGGCAGCGCCAGCGCTTCAGCGATCGCCACACAACCTTCATCAGCCAGTAGTTTGACGGCTTGGGAGAGTCGTCCTGACTTTAACTACACTGGAACGAATGAGGATGGAGACCAAGAAGAGGTAAAAACGGGTAAAGGCAGGAAATAATTGGCGCCCGGAGTGTGGTTCGCTCTGATGCGGTTGTGGTTGTAGTTGTGGTGCTTGTTGTCCCAACCGCCTCTGCTCGAGGTAGTTAAAACTCGATCCCAAGATCGGTCTACCTAATCCCAGGGGTGGTAATCAGTTTCAGAGAACGGTGGATGGGAAAATAAACAGGTAAGGCGAGTCTGTTGGTGGAGTTTCCCCGCCTATCAACTTCCTTACCTTCTGATGTTCGGGATTTGGATCTGGCACAATCGTATTTCATCTCGTAAAAACCAAATGGAAAATACTCTCGAAACTACCCGCAGACAGCGCGTATTGACAAGAACCCAGGAACGGCGTCAGGCGACACCCAAAGAAAAACAGTTGATTCACCTGCTAGCCAATATGGCTTGCAGCTTGATTAAATACGACTACAAACACGCAGCGGGCAAGGGTACTCTCCCGCCTTCGGAAAGCAAGCGTTTAGCGGAATGGCACTACCTGCGAGTTCAGCAAATTCGCCGGATAGAACGTTCGTTGGAGCCCGTAGCAACCCTTAAGCGCGTGTACTACAAGAGCATCCTCAGTCCGAGGGATCTGAAGTCTTTGAAACTGCTGTGGCTGGAGGAGGAGAAAAACCGTGTCAAACGGGTCGATCCTGACTTGGACGACATCCTCAGCGAAGCTTTGGATCGGGGAGATACTTTAAAACAGCTATTTCACTCGATCGAAGTCAAAGAACGCACCTTTTCTGCAACTCCTAGCCCAGGCGCCGTGCCGCTTTGGGTCAAAGAGTGGGAAGACTCGGAATATGACATAAACTTTTTTCCGCCTTCCTTCCCTGCATGGGTTTCGATCGTGGACGACTAGGTTCAAAAAAAACTCTTTGGTATGGCATCGATCGTAAATTTCAGATGGTAGACTTATTTGCGATTGCTGCCATTGGCGAAAAGTGTGCGATCGGGCGATCGGCTAAACCAGGCGGCGTGCAAGGCAGGCATCCGAGTACAGAGAAGTGAATCGGAGTCAGTACCATTGTACAATGGGGGAAAACCAGGGCTTCAGCTAATAGCTGATAGCTGATAGCTGATAGCTGATAGTTTCTCATGACTGACTCGATTTCTACTTCTCCTCTAGACTCGGCGGCCGATACAGCCGAATTCCGCTCTCAGTTGAGGTCTGGTTCGGAAAAAGCTCAACTGCAACTGCTGCAACAACAAATAGCAGATTCCGGTTGGGATGTATTGATGGAATTTTTATTAGAGCGCAAGTCAGAGCCACCGACTGCGGTAATGGGTAAGGCTTACCAAATTCTTTACAGTGCTAATTCTCCGAGAGCGACGGAGTTTTTGCAAGCGAATTTTCCGACTGGGGTTGTGCCGCTGCGATCGGACTCTAACATTGATTACACTCCGCTGCAACAATTATTGGCGTTACAGGAATTTCAAGAAGCCGATCGCTTGACTTTAGACAAGCTTTGTGAATTGGCTGGTGATACAGCTTCTGTGAGAAAGTGGCTGTATTTTACGCAAGTTGAGAGCTTGCCGGTAACGGATTTGCAAACAATTAATACGCTGTGGAAAGTTCATTCCGAAGGCAAATTTGGCTTTTCGGTGCAGCGGGAAATTTGGCTGAGTTCGGGCAAGAATTGGGATAAATTGTGGCCGCTAATTGGCTGGAAGAAGGGGAATAATTGGACGCGATACCCGCAAGAGTTTATTTGGGATTTGAGCGCGCCTAGGGGTCATTTGCCGCTGTCGAATCAGTTGCGGGGAGTGCAGCCGTTTGCAGCTTTGATGGCTCATCCTGCTTGGTTGAAGTGAATGGTTTTGGGGCTTTTGGAGAATGCGGGGCGGGGTGGATAGCCGGTCCCGCTATTGTTTTTGGGGAATTGGGATTTTGATTTCTGAGGCGCAGAAATTCACAGAAATTCACAGGCGGGATGCCTGTTCCACTTTTGGCGTAGAGGGAGAAGGGCGATCGTACTTCTAGGAATGTTGGGAAATTTTGTATAATACATCTATCAACTAATTAGCGAGAGGGCTGGGAGTCATGGTAGGCATCGGAACCAAACTCACTTTAGCAGAATTTCTAGCTTTGCCCGACGGAGATATATATTGTGAGTTTGTCGATGGTGAAGCAGTCCCCAAAGTGTCTCCAAAATTTTTTCATTCCAGTTTACAGGGAGCTTTAAATTTCCTATTGCGTCTATGGAGTCGGGGAAAAGGTAGAGTCTTTCCAGAATTAGCGGTTCTATTAAAGCGTCAGGATCGAAACTGGGCTCCTGTACCGGATTTACTGTATATTTCTTATGAACGTTTACCGCAGAGTTATCGCCGGAATCAAGCTTGTCCCGCAATTCCTGAACTGGTGATTGAGATTATATCGCCCGATCAAAGTATGAAGGAATTTGAAGAGAAGGCGAAAGATTATTTGGCGGCGGGCGTTCCGCGAGTTTGGGTGATAGATCCAGAGGCTATTTTAATAAAAAGCTTTTTCCCCGATGGTTCGAGTCAAGTTTATACGGATAATACACCGATTGTGGATGAGTTGCTGCCTGGTTTGGAGTTGACGACTCGGCAGATTTTTGAAGAAGCGGAATTGATTGATTGATTGAGGGCGATCGTACTCTGTGCAAGATATCAGTCGTAGGGTGCGTGACAACGGGAAAACTTTAACTCGCGGCGGTGGGTTCCATTTGAAAGAAAGTTATGACTTCAGAATTAACCGACGCCTTAAACCGAATCTTAAGCTGGATAGAGCGACACGAGCCCTGGTTGATTGAGTATCTATACCCTGGCTTATCAAAAGATGAGATAGATAACTTAGTAAGAGATTTACCAATCCAATTTTCTCCTGAACTCTATGAACTCTATCAGTGGAGAAATGGTGCAGTAGAAGGAGATGAGTGGAAGGAAACAGCTTGGATATTTCATAGTTGGACTTTTAGACCTCTACAAGAAATCGTTGCAGAGCTTGGCCAGGATATCTTCACACATCAAACTATCCAAACAGATAACATAGCCGATGTAGATATAATTAAGCCTTATTGGGAAATTTTTAAGTATTTAAATATTTTTTATCACATTTTATGGGAAGATAAGGGGTGCGTTTTAATTAATAACATACTAAATTTTTGTCCGATAATTTTTCAGCGACTTGAAGAAGGAGAGTTAACTTTACTTGAAAAGTATACAAGTTTAACCAGTATGATGCTAACCATCGCAGAATGTTATGAAGCAGGAACTTACTTCATAGGGGATTATATTTCTCGCCACCCTGAAAAAGAATATCAAATTTGGCGTAAATATAATTCTCAGATTATAGAATTTGCTCTACAAGCTATTCAGCAAGGCTCTTTGTGTGGTCGGTTTTTTACATATTTCTCCAACGACCTAATCGAATTTAAAGATCCAAGAACTGTGGAGCCTCTAATCCAAGGGTTGCAATTACTCAATCATCAGAATGCAGAGCGATTGAACCAGCAGAATAACGATCCATTTCTCTATTACGATCCCAAAGAAGAGGTAGCCAGAATTTTGGGAGATTTAGGTGATGCTAGAGCTGTGCCTGTTCTAATTGCCACTCTCAAAGACGATTGTCATAATAATTGGGATTACGCAACTAAAGTCAGTGCAGCAAAGGCTCTGGGTCAGATCAAAGATAAACGAGCAACTTACTCTCTCATTGAAGCTTTGCAAGATAACCAGGATGAAGTTCGACAGATGGCAGTTTGGGCGTTAGGTGAAATAGGGGATTTAAGAGCAGTAGACTCCCTAATTGATGCTTTGCGAGATAGTGATTATAGGGTAAAACAAGCGGCAAATGAAGCCTGGGATAAACTGGCTGCAAAATTTCCTGAGCTTGACGAACAAATTCCCTTTTAATGCTAACTATACATAAACTCAAAGACATTCATTAAGTTGCTTCATATCCCCTTGCGGCTGCACTTGCTTGTGCAAACTAATTTTGTCGCCCACTTCATACCCCGAATTAAAACCCGCCGCGCTACTGACTTGAGAATCTGTTCTCGTTCTAATTTTAACCCCTCGGCCCTCTAGATAATCCGCGATCGCCTGTTGATTTTTCTCAAACATCGATCGCACTACAATCGCTGGAGTCGCCGCCGCATCCCCGGAACCCGGAATCCCTGAGTTTTCCATCTCCTGTTTTTGTTCCAACAATCTTTGTCTCAACCTCGTCGCGCATCCAACCCGAAAAGCATTCAGATACGCCAATCCCCTCCCATTTCCTTTGCGGTATTTAGCCCTTTTTTCAATCGCAGAGCTCAAATACTCGTACAGATGTTTGCAAACAATCAGGTTGGTAGAAGTTCCCACCAAAAACATACTGCCATTATAAGTGTTTCGCATGGCAGTGCAACCGTTAGCGTCGGCAATTCCCGAAAGCAGCATCATTTTCCAAGTGACAAATTTGGATGTTGTTTCAACTGAGTCTTCGTCAATCTCTTCTTGGTGATTTGGCCCTAAATCGGCGAGACTGAGATTGTACTGTGCCAGTAACAGGGAAGCTTTTTCGGCTGCCGCAGTGGATTCGTTTTCATTTGATGAGGTGGCTAGGGCTAAAAGTTTTTTGATTCTTTCGACAATACTTGTGTCTGCCATTTTTCAATCGATTTTAGGGTGAGAGTATGCGGTGGCAAGGATTTGGGTGAATTCCTATTTTAGTATAGCTGGGAATGTGCGATATTTTTTGAGGAGGATTTTTTTGAACCGCAGAGGGCGCAGAGGGCGCAGAGAGAGAGAAAGAAAGAAAGATGTTTGCAACTGATGCCCGGATTGGTTACTCTTCGAGGACTTCCAGGACTGATTTGGGCAGCAGTTTATCTTTAAACCAGACTACTTTTGCTGGCACTTCATTGACATTCACTCCGGCTTTTTCTAAGTTCAGCCGTTCGGAAATAGCTAAAATCAAGTGATCGCATTCAGACTTCTGTACTTGTGCAAATTTCTTTTGCAAATACTCCGGCCGCCAATAGCCAACTATTTCTAATAAAAATACTCGTCCGTCGGGATGTACTAACCGAAAGTCGGGAATCATCACGCTACCTGGAATCGGAATTAAATCAACTTCTCGCTCTAGTTGCCACTCGGTTTTTGTAGAATTCCATCTTTCAGCAAATGCTGCTTCTAACATACTATCATAAGGCTTGCCAGGGGGATAGTGACTGACTAAACCGCAGTCGGAATTTAGGGTGAATTTACCTGTTTTCAAAACGCCGCTAAAAGGGTCTTTTGTGTGCAGTGTCGAGTGCATACTCCATTTGGTGACGTGCAGCAGTGCGGGCAGCATTTTCGCCAGGGCTAAGCCGTAGCGGGTGCTGGGTTTGAATAAGCTTGTAGGGCCGTCTATTGTCAGTGTAAAACCGTGGTCTGCATCGCCTTCGATGTAGGTCATTAATTGAAATAGTTTCAAATAGCGAAATAAGAGTTTGTATTCTCCTGGATCGTTGCGGTGGGCGGTTAATTGGACTTGACTTGCTCGGTAAAATATGCCTTGAACTTGAGAAAGATTGTATTTGTGAAGCAAGTTTTCGGGAGTTGGTGGATTAAACTCAGTGAGGATTTTGTTTTCGTTTAAATCCGCATATAAACCTGTAGTGATTTCGTGAGGCAAAACTTCTCTGTTTAACTCTTGGCTGAGTTCACTTGCTACTTTTTCCAGGGTTAATTGGGTGGATTGAGGGCTGGGAGTCGTGAGCGCGGACAAGGCAAAAACCCGCTGTCTCAACTCTGAGGGTTCTAGGGGACTGATGACTTCCAAGGTGCAGAAACCGCTTTTCAGCAGGTGCGCTAATCCCCGTTTCAGCCGATAATCCGGGCTGTCGCCTTCTAATTCTAGCAGGCGTCCGTCGAGTTCGCCTTGGGTTTTGCCGATCGACTCTTGAAAGCAGTCGATCATTTCCGTTGCTGCTTCTAAATTTTTAGCATCTATCTTGAGACGGAGAGGAATAATTGATTCTCCGTTTTGGCGGTGACTCAATAAATCAGTGGGTAACATAAGCAGTGAAAATTTTTACTCAATTTTTTGTTCGACAATCACCATAACTCCCCTGAGTTTTCCCTCTTCAGTCAAGCTTTGGGTAGTCCGAATTCGCCGATCGCCACTGACGAGATTGATGGTTTCTACAGCCCTCAGAATGCCAGTTGCTTTGTCCCATACTTGAAAAATTATCAAATTATCTCCAACTTCTGTCGCTAGTGTCTTGTAGTTGGAAAAAACCGAGTCTGGACTTTCAATTTCCACTTGCCCTTCACCGACAACATGACCCACAAAATTTTGGGTTTCACTCTTGCCATTGGTATAAGTTTGAACGTTAGTTTGCTTCCACTCGTTGTCCACAATTTCCTGGGTTAACACGGCTTTAAAGCGCTGGGTTTCCTTGCAGTCGGCATCAAGTATTTTCCAGTCTCCCTCCCAAACTCCAGTATGTTTGGGGAAGACTTTAAAGTTACTTAGTTGTGCAGCTTCGCTCATTTTTTACGTAAGTAATATAAACTAATTAATATTGATATTATACCCTAATTGGGTCATTTTCAATATTCCTGGGAATCCTCATTTTTTTTTCATTTTCCGGGTAATTCTGCTGCTTTTTTAGTTGCCTCTCGGTTGACTCCGTAAATCGATTGTAGATTGTAGGTTGTATATTTTAAATAGACCTAGGAGTGATTTAATTATATAGCCATTCTTTCGCCAAGACCACCCATCCCGCAACTAATTTATTTAGGCTTGCTACCAGGGAATTTCATCATTGTCTTCTCCCCATTTTGCGGGTGATTCCGCTGCTTTTTTAGTTGTCTCTCGGTTGACTCCGTAAATGGGTGTCGGTTTGACAGTTTCTAATTTCTGATATTCTGGCTTTGGCGGTTCTATTTGTGTTTGCGGTTTAGGTTTGTGAGGCTGCATTCCTCCTCGGCGGCGTTGAGAAGTTCTTTCTTCGCTGGTGTCTTCGGTGACGACTTCGTAGAGAATTGCTAACTTATTTACATCGCTGCTTTTGCGGAGAACTCGACCCAATCGCTGAATGTATTCGCGTTCGCTGCCCGTACCTGACAATATGATAGCAATTCTGGCGTCAGGAACGTCCACTCCTTCGTTGAGGACGTGGGAGGCGACGAGGGTTTTGTATTCGCCGCTGCGAAAGCGATCGAGGATTTCGTGCCGTTCTTTGACTGGGGTTTGGTGGGTAATTGTGGGGATGAGAAATTCTTGGGAAATTCGGTAAACTGTGGCGTTGTCTCCGGTGAAAATTAGCGTGCGCTGGGGAGAGTGTTCTGCTAGTATTTTGGCTAAGATTCGCAGTTTTCCTTCGGTACAAAGGGCGATTTCTTTGGCTTGGCGGTGGGCTAGCATGGCGCGCCGTCCCAAGGGCGATCGCGCGCTTGCCATGATAAACTGTTTCCAACCATCGAGGCTAGATATTTTGATGTTAGACTGTTTTAAGAAGTCGTTGCGAATGTTGATGAATTCGGCGTAGCGATCGGTTTCTTCTTGTGATAGTTTTACCATAATTTGAACTATTTTATGGTCGGCTAAAGCATCGCCTGCCAAATCTTCGGGCCTTTTGCTAAATACTGTCGGGCCGATCAGAAAATGCAAATCGCTGTGGCGGCCGTCGGTGCGATCGGGTGTAGCTGTCAGTCCGAGTCGAAAAGGTGCGATCGCATATTCGGAAATTACTCGATAAAAGTCCGTTGGCAAATGGTGACATTCGTCAAAAACCAGCAAGCCGTATTTATTGCCCAAGGTTTCTGCATGAATACTTGCACTGTCGTAAGTTGCCACTAAAATTGGCGTTTTGTCCCGCGAACCTCCGCCCAACAATCCGACTTCGATGTCGGGAAAAGCGGCTTTTAAATTAGCATACCACTGGTGCATTAAATCGAGAGTTGGTACTACAATTAATGTACTGCGACCAGTAACTTGCATGGCTAATTGTGCCAGATAAGTTTTGCCCGAAGCGGTGGGGAGGACGACTACTCCTTGGCTTCCTGCTTCCTGCCAAGCTGCGAGGGCCTGTTCTTGATGCGGGTAAGGCTGCATTTCCAGGCTGGGTACGAGTTCGAGTAGTTCGTATCCCCTAGCTTCGTCCGTAAAGTGAATGCAGTCGGCTTGGAGGCATTCTACCAGCGGGCGGTAGTGAATTGCCCGAATGCGGTATTTTTCCACGCGATCGTCCCATGTCGCAAAGTCCACCCAGTCTCTGCCTTTGGGCGGCGGGTGCAGCAATAGAGTTCCGCGATCGAATGTTAACGTAGGTATCCGTGGCATTTGTTTAGATAGAGGGGCGAGTTATGCCTGTTAAATTATAAGTGACAGATCGAATATATTGACTCTTCTTGAAATTATCTGCGTTACTCTGTGTTAATCTGCCCTACATCTGCGGTCGATCTATCAATCAAAAAATTATGTAATTCAAGTCTAAATTGAGGAAATTGCGATCGCACTGGATAAAAACTAAATAAATATTCTCCTAGCCGGATTGCCGGATTGCCAAATCTAAAATCTACAAGAGTATTGTCCCGCTGGGGATGGTTTTTAGGTTAGATTCGATCTACGTAGGCCTGAGATTAGAGGTTATAGATGGAAATAGGCGTCCCCAAGGAAATCAAGGATTTAGAGTTTCGAGTCGGGCTTAGCCCCACAAGTGTCCGGGCTTGTTCGGACAAAGGCCACACAGTTTTTGTAGAAACGAATGCAGGTGCTGGGGCCGGTTTTGCGGACGAGGACTACGTTGAAGCAGGGGCTAAAATTGTTTTAAAGGCTTCAGATGTCTGGAATCGACAACTAATTGTTAAAGTTAAGGAACCGCTGCCTGCTGAATATCCGCTGATTCAAAAAGAGCAGTTGCTGTTTACATATTTGCACTTGGCGGCCGATCGCACATTAACTGAGCATTTAATCAGCAGCGGAGTCCAGGCCATCGCCTACGAAACCGTCGAACTCCCGGACAGAAAATTGCCCCTGCTGACGCCGATGAGTATTATTGCAGGGCGTTTGGCCGTGCAGTTCGGTGCTCGGTTTCTGGAACGGCAGCAAGGCGGCCGGGGCGTACTTTTGGGCGGCGTACCGGGGGTAAGACCGGGTAAAGTTGTGATTTTGGGCGGCGGAATCGTCGGCACAGAAGCGGCGCGTATTGCTGTAGGAATGGGCGCGAGAGTGCAGATATTAGACGTAAATGTCGATCGGCTAGCCTATTTAGAAACTCTGTTCGGTTCCCGAGTAGAATACCTCTACAGCAGTCCTTTGCAAATTGAAGCAGTTGTTCCCGATGCTGATTTGTTAATCGGTGCGGTTTTGGTTCCGGGCAAAAAAGCTCCGGTGCTGGTTTCTCGCGAATTTGTTGCGAAGATGCACCCCGGTTCTGTGATTGTTGACGTAGCCGTTGACCAAGGCGGCTGCGTGGAAACTTTGCGGGTAACTTCACACACAAATCCTACTTATGTTGAGGAAGGAGTTGTACATTACGGCGTGCCGAATATGCCCGGTGCTGTGCCTTGGAGTGCGACTCAAGCTTTGAATAACAGCACTTTGCCTTATGTTTTGCAGTTGGCAAATAACGGGATTAAAGCTTTGGAAATGAATCCGAGTTTGGCGAAGGGATTGAACGTGCAGAATCACCGATTGGTACATCCTGCAGTGCGCGAGGTTTTCGCAGATTTGGCCGATTAGATTTCCTTTTTTTCAGGTAGTCCTAGACTGAAGTCTAGGGCTACACCAACGAAGTCCACGCCAAGCAGACTTTTGGATGTTAAGGATGGGGCATTGAGCTATTTGGCCTTAAGGGAGGCGTCTGCGAGGTAGTTTAGCGCCCACTTTCAGCCGCGCGACAACCCATCAAATCAGCCAGTCCGCTCCAACCGGGTTATTAGGCTGCTTTCAGCACTTTCTGAATTTGACTCCTCACCTATTTTTTCTCCTTAAGCTTAGGAACTTACCCTTCCTCGATTTCTTTGGTTCCAGACTTCTTCTCTTTCAGCAGCTTCAACCGTTTTTCTGCTTGAGCTGCCAAACCAGAAGCGATGTAAATATACTCTAAAATCGCTCTACTTAAATCATCTAGAATAGGAATTTCATCACTACTTAGGCCCTCAAGAGGCTCATGGACACCAATGTTGCGTAACATCCGAAGTCCGTGAGCAACGTCCACCAAATTACTTGGGATTTTACCCTTTTCAGCTAAGAAATTCAATTTATCATATAAATTTTTTCCTTTTGCTTTATTATCCTCACAAACTACCTCCAACATACGTCCTAGAAGAATTGCATATGCGTTAGCATCAATAGCTCGTGCTTTCTGTGCTGCTTCATATGCCTTTTGAACTGAAAAAGGTAGGTCAAATAATTTCACCCCTTGCGGTGGATAAAGAGTTTCAACCTTGATATCTTCTTCTGGATCTTGACAGTCGTGTTCAAAATACTGCAGTAACGTTACTTTTTTGCAAGCTAGGCACAACATTAGTTGATAGTTGTACCCTTGGTTTGGTTGGGGATTGTAATATTCATCTTCATCTTCTGGTTTGGTAGATAGATAATAGTCAGCCACAATATCCATTGGGGCAAAATTGCCACAGTGCATACACTTTAAAAAACACTCAGTTCGTCGCTTCGCTTTAGACATAGACCCAGCCTTGCCTGTATTACAGTTCAAGCAGAATAAACTCAACCTGTCTATAGCTTAGGATACCCAAGTCGGACCGCGCTACCACTTGCACGAAAGTGGCTTTCTGAAAGCTCTTAAAGCATCCGTTTGCCAAGCCGGAATCCACAAAATAGTCGGCTGCCATACCGCCGTACTCCCCAGATGTGAACAATGCTGGTCTTGCCCCAAAAGTGGAATTCGCAAACACAAAAATCAGTTTGATTCCTGATGTTCTGGCGACCCTTGGATGTCTTAGGTCTTGCGTCCGGCGCCGACGAAAGCGGTTGCTATAAAATTCGATCGCCCAAAACACTTGACATATTCGCGAACATATGGCAGAGTATTAATTCGTGACCAATGCGGAACTGGCGGAATTGGTAGACGCGCATGATTCAGGTTCATGTGGTGCAAGCCTTCCGGGTTCAAGTCCCGGGTTCCGCATTCCAAAGGCAGAAGGAAGTTTGGGGTTAACCCGATACAGGCAATAACCCCATTCGCTCTGCTGAATTAAACAATGCTGACAAGTATTCAAAACCCCCTAGTTAAAGAAATCCGCAAGCTCCACAGCTCGAAGGGACGCAGGGAACAACAATTATTTTTACTCGAAGGGACGCACTTGCTCGAAGAAGCTTGCGCTGCTAAATACCCGCTAGCAACTGTTTGCTGCACTCCCGAATGGCTGGAGGAACACGGGGAACTTTGGGAGGAAGTTGGTAATTTAGCCGATCGCACCGAATTAGTAAGTGCAAAGGTGTTAGAGTCGATCGCCACTACAGTCCAACCCGACGGCATTGTCGCCACCGCACCCCGCACCGCAACAGAGCCCGCAAAATTGTCAACTTTAGGAATAGCCCTAGAAACAATCCAAGATCCCGGCAACTTGGGGGCGATCGTCCGCACGGCTGCGGCTGCTAATGCCGACGGTTTGCTGCTGAGCGCTGAGTGCGCCGATTTAGACCATCCCAAAGTGCTGCGCGCCTCCGCAGGAGCTTGGTTTAAGCTGCCAATGGCAGTCACTCCAGATTTAACCGCCGAAGTCTCCGGGTATAAAAATCGAGGAATGCAAATTTTAGCAACCGTCGCCGGGGCAAGTTTAAGTTATTGGGAAGTAGATTTGCGAGTGCCGACTCTGATAGTTTTGGGCAACGAAGGCTCTGGTTTGTCGGAAGAATTGAGGAGTTTGGCCGATCGACAAATCCAAATTCCCCTGAGTCGCGGCGTAGAATCTTTAAATGTGTCGATCGCCGGAGCCCTCATCTTGTACGAAGCGGGGCGGCAAAGAAGTCAGTCGATTTTAGATTTTAGATTTTAGATTAAAGAATTGAAGCATTGAGCCCACGGATAAATACGTTCGGCTCCTTTATCGGATACAGGTTTTTTATTTCTGGACGGATCGATCGCGTGGCGGGTATCCTGGATGCGGGAATTGTCATTAGTTATTAGTCATGAGTCATTAGTCATTATCTGTTGGGGCGGGTTGATCAATATCTGTAACTTCATATTCAGGGTATTGAAAAGCTGTTGGGCATTTAAATTTTATTTTTGTATTTTTTACTTGCACTGTACCAAAAGGATTAAATCCCCTCCCATCTCCCCCTCTCCCCATTCCCCCCTCTACCAATCTCCCCCTCTACCAATCTCCCCCTCTGAGATGTGGCGGCTTTTGTTTATCTTGATGCAAACTGTAAAGCCAGGAAAGCGGATACTCTCGTATCAACAGTCCAGGCTGGCATGAAATAAATATGAAGAAGTGTAGTCAAATGCTCTCACAAATGTTAAGATTCTTAACATAACGTAGTATTGTGCTCGCCCCAACCAAAACCTAACCTGAGACGGTGCTGACTGGGAGTAGTAGCTAGCTACCATAAAATTAAGCCTCTTTAAATGGAAGGAAAGCGCAAGTCCCCGCCCGCTTTCCTTCCCAGCTAAAGCTAGGGGTTTGCGACTACCGCAAACCTTTAGAGGCACAGATCCTCAGCGGGAAAAGCTCATGAAAACTCTTAAGTCCTCAGATACAGATTCTGTTCGCGCTTACTTGCGGGAAATCGGCCGCGTTCCCTTGTTGACCCATGAGCAAGAAATACTCTACGGGAAACAGGTACAGCGCTCAACCGCACTGCATCAGGAGAAAAATATTTTAGCCGAAGAGTTAGGCCGCGACCCGACGGCGGCTGAATGGGCACAGGCAGTTGGGCTGTCTGAGGCACAGTTGCAGCGGACGATCGAGCAAGGGGAAAGGGCAAAGCGCCAAATGGTGGAAGCGAATCTCCGCCTGGTAGTGTCTGTTGCCAAAAAATATATCAAGCGCAATGTAGATTTACTGGATCTAATTCAGGAAGGCACGATCGGGATGCAGCGGGGAGTAGAAAAATTTGACCCGACTAAGGGCTACAGATTTTCGACTTATGCTTATTGGTGGATTCGTCAGGCAATTACCCGGGCGATCGCCGAAAAAGGCCGCACCATCCGCTTGCCGATCCACATTACCGAAAAGCTCAACAAAATTAAAAAGGCTCAGCGCCAACTTGCTCAACAGCTAGGTCGCGCGGCCACGGCTGCTGAATTGGCATCGGAGTTAGAATTGACTCCCAAACAGATTCGCGAATATCTCGATCGCGCGCGCCTGCCACTTTCCCTGGACTTGCGCGTGGGAGACAATCAAGATACAGAGTTGGGCGATTTGTTGGAAGATACGGGTACTACCCCGGAAGATTTTGCCCTGCAATCTTCCCTGCGGACTGACTTAGACCACCTGATGGCGGAACTGACTCAGCAACAGCGAGAAGTGCTCGCCTTGCGGTTCGGTTTAGAAGACGGGCAAACCCTAACTTTGGCAAAAATAGGCGATCGTCTCAACATCAGTCGGGAACGAGTGCGGCAAATAGAACGGGAAGCTTTGACCAAACTCCGCAAGCGCAAGCAAGATATCAACGATTATCTAGCCAGCTAGCTAGATTGGGGATTGGCGATCGGGTTCCCCCCACTTGCAATCCCCAATCTAAAACCGTAAAAACCGCCGCTTTTAATTCGGTTGTGCCCACTTGGTTGCTGCGACTGTCCTGCTACATTAGTAATTACTTAGTAATAAAGATCAGCAGCGATCGGATAAGGGTTATTTAATTTAACCGCCCGCGTCTAACATAACAAGCTGTCTCTGAAACGGAGGTACTCGTGAGCAACTCATCTAATAAATCCCCAGAATTCTTTGAAGAAGACGGAGAAAATGCCAACTTATTATGGCAATACGTGCAGTCAATGGCTCCCGACACAGTGTCTCAGTTGTCTAAGCCGACTTCTCACGAAGTGTTTCAAGTAATGGAGCGAAATATTGTTGGACTATTGGGGAATTTGCCTTCGGAACACTTCGGGGTGACAGTGACTACCAGTCGCGAACATTTGGGTAGATTGCTCGCCTCGGCTATGATTAGCGGTTATTTTCTCAAAAATGCCGAACAGCGAATGACTTTTGAAAAGTCCATACAAGCCAGTGAGAGACATGGCTCGGACGATTAGGAATGAGAATTAAATAACTTCCACTTTTCATGTTTGTTGTGGGATGGGCGTCCCGCCCGTCCTTTTTGGAGGGGCGGGACGCCC